>JAGTUZ010000152.1 GCA_018224415.1 Bacteroidota bacterium
GAGTATTTCAAGCTTGCCGTGCCGCATTCGCAGCGCGACCCAAAGTTCAAGGACGCGCAGGAGGGCTGCAACGGCTGCCACGCGCCGCTGGCCTTCATCGCGGGCGATGTGCCGCCGCCGAAACCGTTCACCGGTTCGCGCGCCGACGAGAGCGTCTCCTGCGACGTCTGCCACACCATGACCGGTACGGGTGAACAGCCGCCGTTCAACTACAGCTACACCATTGAACCCGGCCGAACGAAGCTCGGCAACCGCGAGGGTGTGGAGTCGCCGCATCACCTGACGAAGAAACATGACTTCACCGTGTCGCCGGATCTCTGCGGCAGCTGCCACAACGAGAAGAATCCCTTCGGCATCTGGGTGAAAAGCACGCAGCTGGAGTGGAAGGACGGTCCGTACGCGAAGGATGGCGTGCGTTGCCAGGACTGCCACATGCCGCCGGCGAAGGGAAGGAATTCTATCATGTCCAAGGATTACGACGACGTGGCGCAGCATCTCTTCACCGGCGCGCATTCACCCGCGCGGCTGGCGGGCGCGGTGGAGGTCAACGTCTGGCCCGACGTCCGCGCGGTGGTGCCGGGCGAACAGCTGCGCATCACCGTGTCCTGCTACAATCACAAGGCGGGACACAAGATTCCCTCGGGCTCGGTGGAGGAACGGCAGCTCTGGCTCACCGTCACCGCCATCGACGCGAACGGGAAAACCTGGCATCTGCCGGTGGATAAAAAAGGATTCGAAGGTGAGGAATTCACCATCTCCTCGAACGACCTGGCCTTCCAGGACATGGGCTTCATGATGGACGTGCCGGATTTCGCGGGGCTTCCCCGCGACGCTCTTCCGTACGAGGGCGACCGCGTCTTCCGCATGGCCTATTTCGATCCGCAGGATCGTATGACCATCGCGCAGTGGAACACCGCGCGGCTGGGGACGGACTACCGCATCGGTCCGCGCGAGACGAAAACCGAAACCTATACGTGGAAACTGCCGGCTGATCTCCCGCTCGGCCGCGTGCGCGTCGTCGCGGAAATGCAGTACCGTCGGCTGATCAAATCCGTCGGCGACTATCTCGGTGTGCCCGCCGAGGAGATGAAGGCGGAATTCATCAATCGGGCCGAGAGCTGGTTCGAGACGGTAGACTATTGATCGTGCACGAGCACGAATAACACAGGATCCCACTACACTCCCAGGTGTGAATCATGAAGAGAATCAACATTATCCCATTCCTCATTCCCGCCCTCGCGGTGATGCTCGTGCTGCCGGATGCCGCGCTGGCGATTCCGGCGTTCGCGAGGAAGTACAATGTCAGCTGCTCGACCTGTCACAGCATGGTGCCGAAGCTGAAGCCGTACGGCGAGGATTTCGCCGGCAACGCCTTCAAGCTGCCCGATGCGCCGGAACCGCCGCGGACCTATGTCGAGGCCGGCGACGACATGATGCTGCTGCATCGCTTCTTTCCGATCGCGGTGCGCTTCGACGGTTTCGTACAGTACGCAAAGCGTGACGCGGGGGAATTCGATTTCCAGGCGCCCTACGGCGTGAAGCTTCTGAGCGGCGGACCGATCACCGAACACGTCGGGTACTACCTGTACTTCTACATGAACGAACGCGGCGAGGTCACAGGGCTCGAAGACGCCTTAGTACATTTCAACAATCTGTTCGGTTCGGAGCTCGACCTTGTTGTTGGACAGTTCCAGGTGTGCGATCCGTTGTTCAAGCGCGAGCTGCGGCTGACGCTGGAGGACTATGAAGTGTATCGCATGCGTCCCGCCGCCTCGCATGCCAACCTCACCTACGACCGCGGTCTGCTCGCCACCTATGGCTTCGATTTCGGACTCGATCTCACCGGCATGGCACTCAACGGCAACGGCATCGGCATAGCGGAGAATCGCATCTTCGATATCGACAACGGGAAGGCCTTTGCCTTCCGGGCGTCGCAGTCCGTCGGTCCCGTCCGCATCGGCGGCTTCTTTTACCGCGGCGAGGAGATGTTCCACGACGTGCTCTTCTCCTTCGAAGGCGGCGCTTCGCAGATCTCTGACGTGAAGAACACCGTCTCGTATATCGGACCCGACCTCACCGTCGGCAACGATTATATCGAACTCAACGCCCAGTACCTGCGGCGCGTCGACAGCGAGCTCCCACTCGCCACGACCGCTGGCACGGCGCTCGAGGAAATGACTATGGACGGCATCATGGCGGAACTCGTGTACCTGCCCGGCGGACCGGAATCCCTCTGGGGCTTCGTCGGCATGTACAACCGCACCGAAGTCGCCGACGGCGCCGTGCTCTACCACACCGCCACGCTCAGCGCCTCGCGCCTGCTCGCCCGCAACCTGCGACTGATTGGGGAGGTGACCTACGATCTGGAGGAAGAGACCCCGCGGGTATCTGTGGGCTTTGTGTCGGGGTTCTAAAGCAAGAACGAGAACGGAATCGTGCATGAGCACGTGCACGTGCACGATTCCGTTCTCGTACTCGATTTTTCCCTTGACATCCTCCTAACCGTTTCGTATAGTTACTAAAGAATTAGTAACACGAGGCGATCATGGCAGCAAGAAAACACGAACTCTCCGCCGCGGAATGGGAACTGATGGTGGTGATCTGGGACGCCGGCGCGCCGACGACGGTGCGCGAGGTGATGGACGCCGCGTACCCGAATGACGAGAAAGCCTACACCACCGTGCAGACGCTGATGAACATCCTCGTCGACAAGGGCGTGCTGCGGCGGGAGAAGGTGGGTCCGGTGAACGTGTACACCGCGGCCGTCCGGCGCGAGAAAGTGCTTGACGCCTCGATGTCCACCGTCGCCGACCGCATGTTCCGCGGCAACTTCGGCGCGATGGCCAGCTTCCTCGTCAACCGCAAGCTCAGCAAGGACGATGTCGCCGCGCTGCGCCGGATGCTCGACGAACAGGAAGCCCGTCCCACGGGCGGAAAGAAAAGAGGAGGTTCGTTATGACTCCCCTCGTATCCTGGCTCAACGCCTACGCGGCGGAGCTGCTCAATCTCTGGTCGGCGATGCAGGTGCAGACAACCGTATTCGTTTTGCTCGTCTGGTTGGTTGAACGCGCGCTGCCGCGCGAATGGGCGACGCCGCGTCTGCGCTATCTGCTGTGGTCGACGGTGCTGCTCAAGGCGGTGATTCCGCCCGTGCTCGCGTTCCCGGGTGTGGAGACCCTTCCGATTCCCGCCTTCGCCCTTGCGCCCGTCGAGGCAATGCCTGGCATGGCCGTCCCTGCCGCGGGATCCGGTTTCCCCTACGCACTTGCGCTGATGCTGACAATCGCGGCGGTGTCGCTTGCGCTCGCCGCGGTCGCGGGATGGCGCGCGATGGACCTTCGCCGCCTGCTGCGCGGGGCCGTGCCGTTTTCCGATCTCCCCGCCGGCGAATGGCCGCCGGTGTTTGTCTCCCACCGTATTCCGTCACCCCTTGCGACGGGAATCCGCCATCCGCGCATTTTCATCACTCCCTCCATTGCCACGGCGCCGCGTGACATCCTGCTCGCAGTGCTGCAGCACGAGCGCGCGCACATCCGCCGCCGTGACGGCGTCATGGTTGTCGTGCAGACGCTGGTGCAGATCGCCTATGTACTCAATCCGCTGGTGTGGATGGCCAACCTGCGCATCTTCCGCTACCGCGAACTCATCTGCGACGAGGAAGCACTGGTCGCGGCGGGTACGCGTCCGCAGGATTACGGTCGCCTGTTGGTGGACTTCGCCGAGGCACAGCCCGCCCGCATCCTCCAGACCGGCACCTGCTTTTTCGAAACACGCCGCGGCTTCGTCGAACGCATCAGCGAACTATTCAGCCTGGGTACGCGCCAGACGCTGCGATGGAAACACTATGCCGCCGTGGTCATTGTCGCCCTGCTCATTCTCCCTCTTTCCTGGCAGTGTGGCGATCCTTCGAGCGAGGCAGACGTGAAGGAGCCGATCACACACGAATCTACCATCCCCGTATCCGCCGACGATTATGATCCCAATGTGGACCAGGCCGCGGAAATCATTGGTGGATTGGATGCGATCCGTCAAAACCTCGAATACCCCGAAGATGCCATGCGCAAGGGGATTCAGGGGATGGTGATCGTGCAGGTCATCGTAGGAAAGGATGGCCGGGGCTCGGGACACGAGGTCCTCAAAGGCCAGGACCCCGGTCTCGACCAGGCTGCGCTCGATGCAGTGAAGACGCTTCGCTTCAAGCCAGCCGCGTACAGAGGCGACACACGCGTCTCGACGTTGAAGATTCCCATCAAATTCAAGTTACAGTAGATCCAAAATTCTTGTTCTTTCATTCCCGCGGGGCAGGGCCCACGGCGGTCAGAACCACTCGGCCACGACCCCGCCACCCGCGGAAGCAGACAGGAGGCTCTCATGAAAACCATGGCAATCACACTCGTCCTTCTCGCAATCATTGCCGCCCCGGCATTCGCGCAGCAGGAGGACGATGAAGCAATCGACGAGTCGCAGTACCTGGAGACCGTTGAAATCGCACCATCCATTGTCGGCGGACTCGAGGCACTCTCGAAAAACGTTGTTTACCCCGACACTGCGGTGAAGACGGGCGTGCAGGGGATGGTGATCGTGCGTGTGCTGATCTCCGCCACAGGACGCATCGACAAGGCCAGCATCGAGAGAAGCGACAGTCCTCTCCTGAGCCAGGCGGCCCTCGACGCCGTCCGCGGCGTGCGTTTCCTTCCGGGCAAGGCGGGTGACCAGCCGGTCAAGTGCAAGGTGATGGTGCCGGTGAAGTTCCGGCTGAAGTAGGCCAAGGGACCCCCGCGCCCCAGCGCGGGTAATTTTCATCTTCGGTGTTCCCCTCCCGCGCTGGTGCGCGGGGGTCCCTTCAGCGTCCTGCGTCCTGCATCCTGAGCAACGAAACCGCCTTCGGCGGTTTCGTTGCTCTAGACCAGCGCGTCGCGGGCGGGATCGCGGCGGCGGCGGATGACGGCGTCGGCGGAATAGGGACCCGCGCCATACACGAAGAAAAAGCCGAGCAGGAACAGCAGCAGCACCGCCAGCCAGAGATCCGAACCCAGCGGCTGGAAGGTGGCGTTGGTGGCGATCAGCCAGATGGCACCACCCACAATGGGAATCTGCGCCAGTGCCGCCCAGCGGGTGACCAGACCGACGGTGATGAGCACGCTGTGCGCGAGCTGGAAGATGATCACGTAGTGGACGATCAGCAGCGGGAGGAACTCGAAGTTGTTATCGTGCAGCAGCTGGACGGTCAGCTGCTTGTCGAGAATGAAGGTGAGTCCTTTGAAAAACAGGATGAGGCCGAGCAGGATGCGCAGCACATCGAGCCATTTCGGGTGATGTGCGTCCGCCCAGTCGGTGATCGCGTCGAATGGCTTCATGTCGCCTCCGAGAATGCGATATAAGGGGTTGTTTATGCAGAATATAGTGGGGAACGGGGTGAGATGCAATCCGGCTGGCGCCGGAATGACAGATGACAAAATGGAAAGATGGAAAAATGGAAAAATGGAAAGATGGAAAGATGGAGCAGGGGAAATCAGCCCCGGGATTTGCTTTCCATCATTACCCCAACCCAAAAGTCTTCACCATTTCCCAAATGAGCGCGGGTTGATGTTTCAGCGCCGTCTTGAACACGCCCCAAATGGTACGTTTGTCCTCGCGGAGCTTGAGGACGTTGACCGCGATGTCGTCGAGCGTGGCGTCGGGGAATTTGTAGACGGCGGCTTTCATCTTGTAGTAGGTCTCGTGTTTCGCGCCGACGTCCTTGCGCCATGCCTTCGGATACTCGTCGAGGAGCGACAGGTCGTTTTTTTCCAGGGCGCGGGCGATGGCTTCGCCGGCGAGGCGCGCGCCGATCATGCCGCTGGTGATGCCTCCGCCGGACATCGGGTTGACCTGATGCGCGGCGTCGCCCACGAGTACGACGTTGCCGTTCACCAGCGTGTCGACGGTGGTGGCGCAGGGAACCCCGCCGGCAACGGTGGTGAGCACGCTCGCATCGGGAAAACGACGTTCAATGAATTCCTGGAGATAACGGATCGCCGCCTTCTTCTTCGAGGCCATACCGCTGATACCTACACCCACGTTGGCCATGCCGTGTCCTTTGGGGAACACCCAGAGATACCCCATGGGCGCTGCGTCGTTGCCCAAGTAGAACTCGCAGACGTCATCCTCGAGATCGACGTTCGTGAGCGTCATCTGCGCGCAGGTCTCCATGTCGCGCAGATGCGTGGTGGTGTCGATGCCGGCCCACTTGCCGACTCGCGATTCCACGCCGTCGGCGCCCACGATCACCCGCGCCTCCACCGTGCGCGGCTCGCCTTTCCACAGCAGGGACACACCCTTCCACGTTCCGGTCGATGCGGCGTCATGCGCGGAGGGCATCGCCCGCACGACGTCGCCGCCGTCGGCAGGAAGCAGGCCATCGACGTAACTTTTGGTCCGCACGTCGACGCCGGCCTCGGCAGCAAGACGCGCGAGGTCGTAGTCGAAGATGCGGCGCTCGAGCACGTACCCGTGTCCGCCGAGATC
>JAGTUZ010000153.1 GCA_018224415.1 Bacteroidota bacterium
TATGCGGCTGTCCGTGACAGGCAGCGTCGACACCCTGGGATACGAATGGTGGAAGGTGGAAACGAGCGGAGCGCAGACGCCTATCCCGGCGCTGTATCGAAACGATTTCGATGGATTGCATGTCGCCCGTGAGAGCGGAGGTATCCTGGTCGATCGCCTCTGGATGCCGGCGCGTTGCGCGGCGGGTGAGAGCATTCCGATGGGACGCGTGCTCGCCGCGGGCAGCATCACCTTCGGAGATGTCACGCGCGAGACCGTCACCGTTGACTACGGCGCGAATGGCATCTGGACATATGCCGACAGTGTCGGACTGCTCTCCGTGCAACAGGGAGGCAAGGTCTTCCGGCTCGCGGAAATCGGCACATGGCTGCATCCGCTGGAACCGTTGCGCGCGCAGGAACAGGCCGTGCCCTTCGCAGAGGGTGATCTTCTGGTGTACCGCAGCGCCGGTGGAGGGTCCTCACAGTGGAAGACAGAAATCTATCGTTCACGGGCGGCGGGACAGCCTGCCTGGGCGAACTATCCGTACTATCTCGCCCTCGGTTCCGTGATCGATATGCGCGCGGGAGTCCTGTTCCACGTCAACGACCGTGGCATGCTCACGGAGTACGTCTACCATGGGGAGGATTTGGTGGAGCTGTATCCTGCATTCATCCCGAGGGATTCCACCGTGCTGCTCAACAACGTCGCCTGGTCGGTGGGACGCCGTTTCGACACCATCGTGCTCGGCGCGCAGTGCCGTGCCTTCGAACTGCGGCGCGGGGAGTATTACCGTGTCATCACCGACCGCTTCGGCGAAGTATTCTGCACAAGTGCGAAGCAGCTCAGCCTGCTGCATTCCGCCGTCGTGCGCGACACCGCGTACAATCGCGACACGCCTGCGGTGCGCTGGTTCGATCTCTGCGTCGGCAATCGGTATCAGTACAGATACTTTAGGGGGTGGACCGTTATGCAGTGGACGGAGATCACCGCCGACACGCTGATCGACGGAGAGCGATGGTATCTGTTCTCGGGCGAGGGACCGCTGCTCGGCTGGTTCCGATGCGACAGTAGCGGTTTCTATCGCCGGGACACGGGCACGGGTGGCGTGGAGTTGCTCTTCTCCGGAACCCTGAACATCGGTGACCTCTGTCGATGGGGAATGGTACGCGATACCATCTCTGAATCCGTGGATGGCACGATGCGACGTCGAATGGATTCCCACGAATATGGTTTCGGGTATTCGATCGGCTGGCATGTCCGCCTGCTGGAAGGTATCGGCATGCAGGTCTTTGAGATGCACTCCTGGGAGAGCGACAAGGCCTACGCGCTCACATACGCCGAGGTCTGCGGAATGCGCTGGGGAGCCATCACCGGCATCGCCGGGACACCCGAGGGGCTCCCTGTCCAGCCCACGCTGTCCATCTCACCCCACCCCCTGCGCGGGCAAGGGTCCGTGTCCGTTAACCTCCCGCGTTCGGCGCGTGTGCGCATCAGCGTGTTCGACATGCTCGGAAGGGAACAACTCGTCGTCGGAGAGGGCGAATACCCTGCCGGAGCGTCGACGGTCGCACTGTCAGCCACCGGCCTCGCGCCGGGTGTTTATCTCATGCGCTTGCAATGCAACACGGGAAGCGTCACCAGCCGCTTCATGGTGCTGCAATGAAAACGGATCGAGAATGGAGGGAGCATATATGAAGAAAACAGCATCCGTTATTCTCATTATAACAATCATGCACGCGCTGCCCATCGCGGCACAGGTCACCGTGCATGTGTGGAAGGCCGATACGAGCTGGTACTACCAGCAGATCGACGGATTTCTGCCCGACCGCATCGCCCCCGTGCTCAGCATCGTCAACAGGGGCAGCGACACCGCGTACCAGCTGTCCCTTCACTGCGACATCCAGTCCCATCTGCGCTTCGGCAACGGGAGCGTCTCGTACCCGGCCATCCTTGTTCCACGCCTCCTGCCCGGTGATTCGCTGCGTCAGCCGCTCGACCTCTCTGTGCAGGCGGACCGGTACCGGACCAGCATTCCCTGGCCGCAGCGGCTGTTCTGGCAACTCGACTGGGAGCAGGGCGCGGCGCGGGTCCAGGGCAGCGACGAGGGACATGCCATCGCCATGATCCTGGGGAATTGTCCCGGTGGAGACGGACGGACGGAAAGGAAAGGACTCGAGCTGATCCTGCCGGATACGCTGGTCCTCGATCCCGGTCCTGATGGGTTCGAGCGCCGCGAACTCGAAGTGTATTGTCTCGTGTACAGCCGGGAAGGGCTTCCCCTCACCGCCGAGGACGTCGAATTGGCGAATGACTGGTACGAGGAACGCATCGTCAGACCGGAAATCCGGCGCCTGACGCCGCGGGATTCCATCCGTGGTCGAGTCATTGCCCCCGGGGACACGTTGCGCGTGCGTTTCCAGGTGTTTGTTCCCTACATGGAATGGCGGCATTACGTGGGATTCCAGGCGTCCCTGACCTGGCGGCACCGGCAGGAATGCGGGAATACCATCTACCGCATTGAACGCTCGCAGGCCATGCACCTGCGGCATCTCCCGGCCCGTGCGGCAACCGGCGAGATGTGGATCACGCACATGCATCCCGGAGGTGTGGACGTGGCGCTCCGGACGTCGGCCTGGTGCGGCGAGACGCCGATGGACATCGACTACATGATGGTCACCCTGACCGACAATGGAGAATCCATCACGCCGGAGTATTTCAAACCCTCGCGTTATCGCCGCGAGCGCAGGCCTCTGCGTGCGCTGTTCGCGCTGGACGTGACGCGCAGCGTCGGCGAGGCGGGACTCGCGGCATACAGAACGGCGATCCGGACCTGGTCGCGAATCATGGAAGCCGGGCGCGATTCCCTCGCCATCTACACGCTGGCCGGAGACGTGTTACCGCTGCTGTCATGGAGCAGCGACACCACGAGAATCGACGAGGCGCTTGCCCGGCTGTCCCTTCGCGATGGACACAGCGTCACAGGCGCCGCGCACGCGCTGCTCGATCTCGATCCCCGGGAGGGATCGGAAACAACCGGGTTACTGCTCTTCTTCACCGACGGCTGGTATCCCGGCGATGCGCTCGACGCCGACAGCCTCATGCGGCGGGCGCTGCGGGAGGGATGGATCTACCATCGCTTCGCCACGGACACCGACGTCAATCTGGATCGCCTCTCCCACTGGACCGGTCGCGGCGAAGCTTCGGGCGACGCGCTTGAAATGCGCAGGCGGTACATCGAACACAGCTGGCACTACGACCCCTTCCGCTACAGCTGGTTCTATTACACCATGCCGTGCCGTCTCGGTGTGGAACGCGATCTGGCGTTGACCCTGCATGGAATCTGCGGTCGCGACACGACCATGTTGTTTCACTACACCGTCCCCGACGACAGCGTCGGAGAGAACGGGATGCGCTTCCTTCTCCGCGACGCGACCGTGACGGCTGGCGGCAGACTCGAGCTGCCCGTGCGCTATGAAAACGTGCGGCCGCAAATATATTATATAACCGAATTCCTGCTTCGCTACGACAGCACACGTCTGCGTTTCGACAGCCTCGTGACGCGGACTGTCAGGCCCTGGCATGACGTCACCGCCACGCCTGGCGTGATCTCCGTGGTCTCGCAATTCTGGTTCGAATCGAGCAAGGACGACTTCGCGTTTGCCTGCTTCACCGTCCTTCCCGTGTCCGACACGACATCCACCGTCATCGAGCTGGAGGCGTGGGAGAGATATGGCGCCTGCTCCGTCCTGCCGTCAAGAGATGCCACGGTTATGATTCTTCCGATGACCACCGGCGTCACGGCGAATACAGGACCGGAGGCGTTCCGTTTGTTGTCCGTCTTCCCCCAGCCCGCGACCGACCGCATCACGCTCGAATTGCAATCCGAAACGAATGCGCCTTGCGATTATCGTTTGGTGGATCCGGTCGGCCGCGAATGGCTTCGCGGGCGTATCTCCGCCGGCGGGCAGGGGAGGTGGTATCACACCATTTCGTTGTCTTCGGACATCCCCGACGGATTCTATCTCCTCGAGCTGCGCCAGGGCACGACGCGTCGCACCGCCACCGTGCCACTGAGGCGGAGGTGATGAATCATGTCTGTGAAAAAGTTGGTTATCGCAGCACCAATATCGGGTATTGCTGTACAGCATCCGCTGTGCGCAGCAGGAGAGAGTAGATACCGGCCGGCAGCCCACGCAGAGTGACCGGAAAGAGATGAAGGCCTTCTGCTATGGTGACTGAATGCGGGGTGGTGACCGTGCGGCCAAGCATATCGATGATTTCCATGGAGATCGTCACAGTATTCCCACACGTGATACGGACCACTCCTTCGCTCGCGATCGGATGCGGCGTTATCGAGATATCGATAATTTCCGGTGCGACCCGTTGTCATGACAGAGGTTGAGGAAATGATCCGGATCGAGATTGCTCGGTTCATTTTCCAGCGCCAGCGTGTTGTGGTAATCCGACCGGCCGATACTGCATAAGAGATTCGTGCCGTCCCAGCCGGTGCGATCCTTTGTCAGCCATTCACCGCCCCGGTAAAATTCGATCTGGTTGCCGTCACCGTGTTGGTGATCGATGGCGATCCAGCCGAGGGAGTAGGTGAACAATCTCGCCTGCTCACTCCAGTCCGTCCGTGCGAGAATGCGCCCAAGTCCTTCGGAATACAGCTCCGTCGGCATCCCACTGCGCGGGTCCGCTGCAACGGAGGAGGCCGGATCGTACATCATGAACAGCAGGATGGCGTCGCGGAAAATCTCCGCCTGGCTGATGCGATGCAGGAATTCATCCGTGCCGCCCGCGGGCGTATTCTGCTCCACCCAGCGGACACTCTCAAGCCTCGCCGCGTTGCCCATGTTGTAGTCGTAGATCGCGAGAGGACCGAACACGCCGATGAAATCAGGCATGAAATAGTTCTGTCCGTCACCGTACCACGCCGGCTGATATACTTCACCGATCCATGGTCGAGATGCGAGCAGTGTTCGTGCCGGACTCAGTGAATGGATGAATGCATCGACCATGTCCGGAAGGAATGCGTTAGTCGGAATGCTGACGTGCTGTCCGCGCAGGGCCGCATCGTCCTCGCCCGCGGTATGGAGCGCGAGCATGAACTGCGCATAATAGCCGAAGGCCTCCGGGCCGTATTCGAGTCCTTCGGGCGAAAATCCCCCTCGCGCGTCGTTGCGCAGCAGATGATCGACGACATACAGCCACGCTCCCGTGGCATTGTCGAGATAGCCACGCAGTTCGCCGCCCGGATCGTCCGCTTCATCGAAGGACATTGCCATGAGGCCGATATTCCGCATATGCGCCGTGTAGTAGTTGTTGCATGACCATCGAACGGCGCGTTGATCGTCAAGCAATTGCGGGTCATTGACGACGCCAATGGGTTCCGGGTGATTGTAATCCGTTGTGGTAGCATTCAGGTTTTCATCGATCCACCGAAGGAACACCTTACGGATGGTCTGCTTGTCCGTTGCGCTCAGCGTCGGATAGATCCAGTCCACCGTCAGCGCAAACCCCTCTCCCCACCAGCGTGAGCGATTCCCGGTCGAAAATTCCGGATCACGAAAAGGAGCTTCGGCCTGGGCGCCGTTCACCGCGATGTTCATCACATGCATGAGCAGTGTTCTTGCTCTCTGCGCGTAGTTGTCCCGTGTCGCCTGGTCCGGATGAATGAGCGACATGAATGCGAAAAGCTGCGAATACATCTCGTTGGGAAACTCCACCCAGTCGGCGATGCCGATGTCTCCGCCTGGCAGATGACCGGCATCCATATCCGCAATGGCGCCTTCAGCGAGGAGTTCCAATCCGTCCGCATACACGGGGTTTGTCGCCACGGCCCATGACCGCAGACGCGACAGATCAGCGTCACGCACCCAGAGCCGCGGATGTGTCGTTGCGGGCGCAACGGACACCCAGGAATCGTGAGGAGTCGCCTGTTGGCCTGTTGCGATTCCTGCATCGGATACGAGGAGGATAAAGGGCCAGATGGCGATCAGCCAATGGGATCGGAATGCTGCTTGCATATGCGGAGCTCTCGCTTGTGCACGATGACATATCAGGGAAGGGGCCCCGCCAACATCGACAGAAAACGTGAGATTCCCAAATTCCTCTCGATTGATTCGTCCCTCCCACGAGGAGGATCTGATCCGTATGCTCGATGCGGGTGATTACCTGCGTCATGGCCCGGCACCAGCTCGACCAGCAACATTCTCACCCGTCGGGCGACCGCCGCCTCGCGGCCATGCCGTCGATTCTGCCGCTAAACGTCAGCAGGATTCGCCCGCCCGGTGATACGATGCGTGATGCAGCCGATTGAAGAAATCTGGTTGACATTGATCGTTGTTTTCGGTATGATATCCAGCATTGAATCATTTTGAAACGAACCCTTCCTGTCACACAACAACCATTTGCCACGATGCTGAAAATTTACCTTCTGACCGTTTTATCCGTCCTCTGCTGCTCGGCGAATGCGCAGGTGACGGTTACCTCGGTCCTGGGCCCCCAGGAGCTGGCAGTTGTGCCCTTTGATTACGCCATGGATGGGACCGAGATCACGCTTGCCGAAATGGACTCAGGTCTCTTTGTATCTCCATATTCCATAAGAGCGTTCTATGAAGAGGCCTCGTATGGCAAAATGACCATCAGGGGAATCGTCTACCCATACAGGACGAACCAACCGCCGCTCTTTGGGACGGGATACACAAGTTGCTACCCTGAGGATGCCGTCATTGCGAACCAGCCCGATGTTGATTACAGCATCATTGATGGGATCGTCATTTTTCCACATGATACGGCTTCCGGCAAGTCATGCTCGGCTGGACTGAGTTCCTCGGAAAAACTTCCATTCAGCACGCCAGTGGGAAACCATGAGTTTCGCAGAAGTGGATTCCGAACGCAATTCTATTTTCCCAATGATTTCTCCCAGACAACGAGCAGCACGATCGCTCATGAATTGATGCATAGTTTTGGAAATGATTTTCACTCCAATGCATACATCAAGATCGATGGAGAGTGGACCCTGCAGGGTTACGGAAATCTCTTCGATATCCTGGGTCTCAGGTCCCAGGCAAGTCATCCTTGCAGTATGATAAAGCATAAGCTCGGCTGGCTCACTGAAAATGAAATCAAGACGGTTCAGCAGACAGATACGTTCAGGATATATGCCCTGGAGAAAACGCTGCCCGGGAAAACGCAGGCCTTGATCGTTGAATTGCCACATGCGGTGGACCTTCAGCCGAATGACGCATTCGCGTTTGACCGTCTGTATCTGGAGTATCGAGGATTGACGGGTTTTGATTACCGGTCACCTGCCCTCAGAAGAGTGCGGCTGAAGGACAATAGCTACCACGCAAACGACAATATCCACGGTCTTCTCGTGATCGGTGTGGATTGCACTTCTGGTGACGATTGTCTCCCCATGCTCATCGACATGCGCCCCGAACCCATCGGCGGGCTGGGAGCCGGCTATTTGCCCCATGAGGCATCGGACGCGCCATTGTTGTTGGGAGAAAAGTACACGGTCCCGGGCAACGAAATATCCATGGAAGTCATCAATGTGAACGAAGGAAATTACATTGACGTCGTCATCACCATGCCTGCTGTCGCAAGCTCGATCGAGCCGTACCGATTGGACGGGGTAGAGATTTATCCCTCGCCGGCACAAGATTACATCCGCATTTCGAATCCAAATGCAAAAAGCCTTACTGCCAGGCTTTACGACGTGTACGGAAATCTGGTATTGAATGGGGAAAATGGCACGACGATGGATATTTCCGGCTTGAGTGCAGGAGTATACATCCTGATTGTCAGAGACATCAATACGAACAGATCCATGTCGCGGCATATTGTAAAATTATAACAATACAGGAACGATCTGGGCCCAAATAATCGTAAAGGCATCCATGTTCGTCTTTGGTACTGATCCAGTCCCCAAATAATTTATCCAGGTTGGATGTCGGAAATATCGATACATTCAAAGCACACAGCACAGCATGCGCACAATGACCATATTTGATTTCACCCTCCCGGAAAGCACCGAATCGTGGCAACCGGTTGACGACGTCGTCATGGGAGGGGTGTCCGAGAGCCGGATGGTACACGACTCGGATGGCCATGCCGTCTTTGCCGGAACACTCTCGCGTGAGAACAACGGCGGTTTCGCATCGATACGCTGCGCTCCGAAGCAACTTGAACTCGGAGATTTCGATGGTATTCGGCTTCGCGTGTGCGGGGACGGTAAAATCTATCGGCTCCGGCTGCGGATGGACGGAGGATTCGACGGTCTGGCCTACCAGGAGTCCTTTCCCACCGAGGACGGTGTCTGGAGCACAGTTGATATTCCCTTCACGGACTTCCGCCCTTCCTTTCGCGGGCGGGATGTTCCGAACGCGCCCGCCCTTGATCCCGGAAGCATCCGGCAGATAGGACTGATGATCGCAGACGTGCAGCAGGGAGCGTTCCGGCTCGAGATCGCACTGATCGCCGCGATAGCATCGGCTGGATCGATTTGCAGAAGGTCGGCCGATCGCGATCGTAGTATTCGCTGATCTTGCGCCGGGCGATCAAAGCTGCGGCGGTAACCGTCTTACCAAAAGCCGTCGGGGCGCAGAGCACGCCGACCTGCTGCCTCGCACTGCTGCCTTCTGGTCCTTCCGCAAGGTGCCGGTGAATTCGGCCGTCACCTTCCGTCCGGCCATGCACTCGTCCTGTAGCTCCGGACGGATGTCGTTCTCCCGCAACAGGCGCAGCGAGTGAAGAAGGCAGAGAAGGGCTTAAACTGCCTGAAAATAATCATGACAACTACTTGCATCGCCGGCCTATTTCCACTATCTTTGGGGCATTATCCATTCCGCCATTCGTTAGCGGCTTTTTTACAAATATGTTACATAAAAACACGCATATGGAAAATTTAAATGCAATCGGGATCGACAGCAACAAAGCAAAGCTTTTAGCTGAAAAACTGAATGCGCTGCTCTCCAACTATTCTATCTTCTATCAGAACACCAGAGGATATCATTGGAATATTAAAGGAGAAAA
>JAGTUZ010000154.1 GCA_018224415.1 Bacteroidota bacterium
ACAACCAAATCTTTCCCTCTCCCCTTCTACCCATCTACCCATCTCCCCACTCTCAACGATTCTCCACAACCACATCCACGCGCAGGGTCTTGTCCATGCGGACATTTTTCTCGCTGCCGAGCGCGTCTTCGGCGATGAAGATTTTCGAGACTTCGTTGTAGCTGCGTTCGGTGAAGAACTGCAGGTCGGTGTTGAAGGTGGCCGTACCCTTGGCCTCGGTGGCGAGAGGTCCGCGCTCGACGCCCTTCTCGGCCTCGGAAGCGCTGAAGTCCACGGTGTAGTCGACATCCACGAAATTCCGCGCGCCGTCGCGGGGAGCGCTGCGGCCGATGACCACGCGATCCTTGTTCGCCTTGCGCAGACGGTAGACGGTTTCGAACAGTACCGGCTCGAGCACGCGGCTGAGCATGGCGTAGGCGAGGTTGTCGTCGACGCGTTCGGCGGAGGACGTCACCCGCACATCACCGAGCGTGCCGTCGTCCATCGCCGTGAAACGGAACTGCCAGTCGATGTCGTTTGTCGCTTCCGCGCCGCGCTGCTGCGTGCGATAGGCCGTCACTTCCACGGGAATGCCTCCGCCCGTCGCTGCGTCGGTCACGATGCGGATGCGCTGCGTACTGGTTGTGGGCGGCAGGTCCTGGAAGCCGTCGTCACCGGACAGCGTCTTCTTGATGGTAACGGCGTAGGTCTTGTTCGGCTGGAAGCGGGAAAGCGTCTCCTGCGCCACTGCCGTGCCGGCGACGAAAAAGACGATGAATGCCATGGTGAGAATCGATACTGTCTGTTTCATGCTTCTATGGTCGTTCGTGAGGGAAAATCGATGTGGTCAGGTAAGAATACGAAACGGCGGAGACAGGTGAAAGTCAATCCGCGTCACCACCCCGGCTTGGGAGGCCTGTATGAAAACACCCCGGCGAGGGATTTGTTACGGCGCGGTCATGAGAGAGAGGGCGCGGTCGAGGTCCTCCATCGCGAGATTGCGACTGTAGCGGCGCACTTCCCTGCCGTCCATGAACAGCACGATGGTCGGTGCCGCGAAGACCAGATGTTGCCCACTCACCTCCGGATGCGCGGTGGAATCGACGTAGAGGAACTCCACCGACGGATACTCCTCCAGCAGCACCTCCACCTTCGGACGCAGCACCTTGCACACGTTGCACTGCGGTGTGGAGAAATAGGCCAGTATCATACTCGCCCTGGCGATTCTCCCCAGCAGCGGATCCTTTTCTTCACTCATTCCTGAACCGTCCGTCAATGAATAATCTTCACGTCACTGTAAGATACCTTGCCACCACGAAACGATTCTCCCCATCAGCTATCAGCCATCTTTCCATCTTTCCATCTTTCCGTCTTTCCATCTTTCCATCTTTCCATCTTTCCATCTTTCCATCTTTCCATTCTTCATTCGATTTTTCGTATCTATGAACATCCCAACAACACGGAAGAATCATGGCAACCATCCGCATCGGCAGCTGCAGCTGGAAATACGACTCCTGGGAGGGACTGGTGTATTCGGCCGCGAAGGGCATCAACTTCCTGGAGGAGTATGCCGCGAAATACGACACGGTGGAAGTGGACCAGTGGTTCTGGTCGCTGCACGGTCCGGACAAGATCACGCTCCCGCGCCCCGACACCGTGCGGGAATACGTGGCCGCGGTGCCGTCGGACTTCCTTTTCACGGTGAAAGCGCCGGACAGCGTCACGCTCACGCATTATCGCCAGAAGCGCAAAGCGGATCCCCTCATCGAGAATCCGCATTTCCTCTCAACGGAGATGTTTTTCCGATTTCTCGACACGCTCACGCCTATGCATCCGCTGCTCGGTCCGGTCATGCTGCAGTTCGAATACCTCAACCGGCAGAAAATGCCCGACCGCGGGCTGCTGTTCGACCGCCTGGGGGAATTTCTCTCGCTGTGTCCGAAGGACGTTCCCGTCGGCGTCGAACTGCGCAATCCAAAGTGGATCGACGCACAATTGTTCGCACTGCTCGAGGAACAGGGCTCGTTTCCCGTGTTTCTCCAAGGGTATTACATGCCGCCGGTGTGGGAGGTAGCGGGGAGGACGGAAGACGGAAGGACGGAAGGCGGAAGGACGGAAGGCGGAAGGACGGAAGACGGAAGGACGGCTGTCATCCGGTTGCATGGACCCGACCGCAAGGGCATGGAGGAGCGCAGCGGATTGCGGTGGGACCGCATCGTCGAGGCGCGCGATGAGGACCTCGAGCGCATCGTCACGCTTGCGCGGGGCTTCGCTTCGCAGGGAGTGGATGTGTTTCTGAACGTCAACAACCACTTCGAGGGATCAGCCCCGCTCACCATCGAGAAGCTCGTCCATCTTCTCGAAACGCAGGGCTGAAAACGTCTCGTCGGCCTGCCGCGAGGCGCGGCACACACCGAGAGCAAGCACGATACCTATCAGGGAGATCGTCAGAATTGAGAAGGAAATCAGGACTGCCATGGCCAACCTCCTTATGTGATCGCATCATAACCAGATGCTACGGAATCACCCGTTTTGCGTCCACCCAATTGCGCGGCCGGTCACGCAGAAAGGCGGTCACGTGAAAAGGCGGTTCTTTACAATGCCGGTCGGCCGGAAAGGCAGTCAGAATCCATGCCCCGTCTGCGACGGCGCTTCAATTCGTCTGCGACGGCGCTTCAATTCTCACTGAAAGAAAAAAAATGGGACCGTCAGGACGCAATTGACGGTCCCCACCACTCCTCCTACAACCCCACTGACGACACAACCTCACTGACGACACAACCTCACTGACGACAAAAACCCACTGGCAATAATCTCGATTGTCCTGGCGCGCGGCGTTCATTCGGCGGCCTTTGGGCGGCCTTTGGGCGGTTCGGTACCATTCCTTTGGAGGAAATAAAGAGCGCGTGTCCGGCGAGTGTGTGACATGCTGACGGTTTTGTGGCGGGATTCGCCGGACACGCAAGCTCTTATCCTCTCCATCATTTTCGATGGATATACGATGAAGTACTCCCGGACGACGCGAGGTGCAGAAGACCGCGCATTTTTTTCCGGGAGATTTCTTCTTACATTTCGGGGTTTCCTATCCGTTTCGCAGCCCACCAATGAGTCACGAAGAACTGCGACAAACCTTTGATGCGCTGCTGCGGTCCTCGATCACCACACCGCAGCTCACGCGCCTGGTGAACCGCTCCATCCGCCTGGCCGCCGGCCTGCTGAAGGCGCGTTTCAACCGCTATCTCGTGATTTTCGCCGATGCCGGCTACGATCTCGAAGGCGCGGCAGCGCGCTGCGTCGAGGAACTGTTCCTTCCCCAGGGCGATGTGCCCTGTGCCCGCCTCACCAGTTTCATAAGCGCGGAAATCGACACCCACGCCTCCATTGTCAATGGGGATTGCGACCGCCTGCTGCGCCGCTGCATTTTCTTCAGTGTGCAGCAGGGCATTCCGGATCTACTCGGGGAATTCGACCCGCAGTACCGGAAAATTCTCCGCATGGTCACGGACATTATTTCGCAGGACGAGCGCTTCCACAAGAAACGCGGGTTTTTCGACGACGCGGTGTGGCGCGGAGACGACAGCGACCTCCGCACGCTGCTGCCGGCCATGGCGGTCGATGAAGTCGTGGCGCAATTGTCCCGGCGCGCCTCGCCGGAGGATTCCACCCTCACGTTGATGGACCATGTCTTTGACATTCTCGATGAGAATCCCGAGGTGCGACGCCTGTTGCCGCTGGGCGACATCGTCACCGCATTGCGGGACTTCTTCCAGCTCTACTGGAAATTCCGTCACGAGGATGAAGGCGGCAGCACTGCGGCGATGTTCGACGAGGGTGACCGCGAACGCATCATCGGACCGATCATGCAGGAGCTCGAACAGGGCATCCTGCGCTCCTATATTGAACGCGAGGTGCTGGATGACAGACAGGCCACCGCGTTTGGCAGCGCCGCCCGCTGCCTGTTGGAAGACCTGGCCTCCGGTGCGCCCGCCCCGTGGTTTGAATACCATCAGGAGCTGTTTCCGGATATCGGCTACGAAGAATATCGAGGACGCCACCGGGGCCGCTTCGAATACGTGCTCGGCAGCGCGAAAGAGCTGTTCCTGCTGCGCTGTCAAAAATATTTTCGCGACGGGATTTCTGCAGACGACTGACTCCGGGGATACTTTATCGTGAAAGGCAACTGACTATGAAACAACATCCAAATATCGACGATCTCGAACGGCTGGCGCTCTACCGCCACACCCTGCGTCCCGATGAAGTCCTGGCTCTCGCCGAACATGTGCGGGGCTGTTCGTTCTGCCGGGATACCATGCAGGAAATCGACGACCTCTCCCGCACAATGGACGGGCTGTCCGACGAACGCATCGCGCAGGAAACGCAACGCATCCTCCGCCAGGCCATCAGCGAGCCCCGAGGCAACGTCATCCTGCTGCATGTGCAGCCGGAAACGGCCGACAGCGGTCCGGCTCCCTTCGCCCTCGCCGCGAAAGGCGAGGAGGCACAGGTTTCCTTCCACCCGGTGGCAACCCTGTACAGCGATGACGGCCGCACCCTGCTGCGTATCCTGCACGAACGCGAGCGGGAAAGCTACTTCTTCCAGCTCATGTCTGAATTCATGGACCGCGTTCCCCATGCCCTGCTTTCGGCACCGGGACGCATCCCGATGATGACCGACGTGGACGGCGCCCACCGCGTCGCGGACACGGAAATCGACATCGTACAAATCGCAAGCATGTCGGTGTTCTACGCCCTCGATCGCCTGCGCACCGGTCCGGTCACAACAAATGAACTCGGCACGCACGACGGTGTGGTGCTCGCCTCCGACGACAGTACCCTGCAATTACGTGCCGAGGGCGACGTTATGCGCGTGCGTATGCGTTGGCATGGCGCGGAAGACGCAACACCGCGCTACGTCGGCATCACCTCGAAAGACGGACAGGCCGTTGGCGCCTTCGAAAACGGTGAAGCGCTGCTCCCGCTCCGCTCCATCCCCGACGACGGCGTCCTGCTCATGTACTGATATTCCCTGTGGAAACCCTCCCGCAAGGTGCGGCTGTTATCAACGGTCGTGCCTTGTTTGTTTCCACCCTGCCCCGACACCCACGCCAGCAACAGCATTCTTCCTGGCACAACGATGACGGGCTCCCGATGGGAGCCCGCCTGCTCCCTTGGGAGCCGATGCCGTCAGATATCCTTGCTCGTCACTCGACCGGCAGCTCGTCACTCGACCGGCGTTTCGACCAGAATGGTGACCGTGCGACAGTAGAATCGACCTTCCGGCAGGTCGTTGGTGTACATGTTGGTCTCGCCGAGTCCGGTCGCCCGCTCGGGGGCGACACCCAGCGCCTTCGCCGCAGTTTGCGCGCGCGCTTCGGACAGCGTCTGGTTGACCGGCGTCTCGCCGATGCGGTCGGTGTAGCCGGCGATGGTGACCGTGGCACTCGGGGCGATGCGCGGACGGATCATGTCTGCGATGCGCTCGTTGCGCGGACCCAGCAGTGGTGAGTTGAAATCAAACAGAATAAGATTATAACGGTCGATTTCCTTGTCGCCGAGGCGCTCGCTGCGCTTGCGCTGCACGGTGAGCTGCTCCACGGGCAAGGTGCCCGGCTCGGTGGTGACGGTCTGCGCTGCCGCATCCGTGACCGTGAGTCTGTATCGCAGGTCGGTGTCGGAGCGTGGAATGCTTGCGCGTTCCTTTTCGACGTTCCAATCGAGCGACGTGGGCACGTCGAGTTTCCCGTCGAAATGTCTCAGGGTCTGCCGGTCCTGCGTGACATCGAGCGACCACTCGGTGATCCCGGCGTCGCTGGTGACTTCGGGACGGAAACGCACACGAGGCGGATTGACCGTGCGCAGCGTGTCGTCGATCACGATCGGGTCGAGCACTTCCGGGACGCTGGTGTACAGCTCCACGCGGCGGTTTTCCTGGATGCCGTCGATTTCGCCGATGTTGGACGGCTTCTCGGGCAGGTTGCGCGCCTCAACGGTGATCCGCCTTTCGTTGATGCCCCAGGCCCGCACAAGATAGTCGCGCACGGCATCGGCCCGGCGGCGCGAGAGCGCAGTGTCACCGGCTTCGATGCCTTCGTCGCTGTTTGTGCCCACGATGCGCAACGTGGCGTCGGGATACTGCGTCAATCGGTATCCAACGATGTTGAGCACGTGATGGTAGGTGGAAAGGATGTCCCGCGGCTTGAGCTGCAGGTATGAGAATCCCGCAGCCTGTGCGGGCGAAAGCCGGTCGTAGCGGTCGGGAATCACGTCCTTTCCTTCGTCGAAAAACACGTAATGCAGCAGCGGACGCATTTCGCTCGAAATGAATTCCTCCACGCGGATTGTGGCTACGGGATATTCGCTGCCGTCCGGCGCAAGACCGTATGCCTTCACGTCCGCAGCCAGAGCCGGCGGCGGGGGGGGTGGCGGG
>JAGTUZ010000155.1 GCA_018224415.1 Bacteroidota bacterium
CGCGGTCCATCGCAATGTTGCCATCATCGATTGGTGTGAACGCGGTTGGCGTGAACGCGTCCGCGAACGGCTTCAGCATCAGCGGCACGGTGCGTGACGCACGCAGCGGCCTGCCGCTGGCTTCGGCCAACATCGTCCTCCTGCCCGATGCTGCGCCCGCCGCACGCGCCGGGTCCCAGATGGGCATGGCGACCGACCGTTCGGGCCATTTCACCTTTGACGACCTCCCCGCAGGCTCCTACCTTCTGCGGGTGAGCTTCGTCGGTTATCGCGCGCATGAGGAGACGGTCAGGATCGACGACGGCAGTCGTCTGCTGCGCATTGCCATGCAGCCGATGGCGATGCCGGGACCGGAAATCGAGATCTCGGCGATGCGCGCGCGCGAACGCTTCTCGCCGGTGACGTTTTCCAACCTGAAGCGCGAGGA
This sequence comes from Bacteroidota bacterium, assembly GCA_018224415.1. Lineage (GTDB taxonomy): Bacteria > Bacteroidota > Ignavibacteria > SZUA-365 > SZUA-365 > SZUA-365. The sequence continues at coordinate 428 of JAGTUZ010000155.1, forward strand.
CATCGAGAACGAGTACTTCGTGCAGGACATCCCGGTGATGCTCTCCGACCTGCCTTCGGTGACCTTCTATTCCGAGGGCGGCAGCGGCATCGGGTACAATTACCTGCGCCTGCGCGGCTTCGACCAGCGCCGCCTCGCCGTGATGATCAACGGTGTGCCGCAGAACGATCCGGAAGACCATAATGTGTACTGGATCAACTTCGTGGACCTGCTCGGCAACACCGAGGAGATACAGGTACAGCGCGGTGCCGGAAGCGCGTTTTATGGCCCCCCCGCCATCGGAGGTTCGATCAACATCGTCACGGGCGATTTTTCCAACCGACGCGGCGTGACGGTGAGTGCCGGCGCCGGAAGCTACAACACGCAGCGCTATGCGGTGGCCGCCGGATCGGGACTGGTCGACGATACCTACACCTTCTATGCCCGGCTGTCGCAGCTGCGCACCGACGGCTACCGCGACCATTCGTATACCGAGGCCAGTTCATATTACTTCGCGGCCACACGCTACGACGAGTCGTTCACCACACGGATCAACGTGTACGGAGGTCCGCTCGAGGACGGCCTCGTGTACTATGGTCTGCCCAAGTTCGCGGTGAAAGACCGCGAAGAGCGACGGAAGAACTACAACTACTGGGAGGCCGCGAACGGCGCATACACCTGGACCTCCCCGCGCCGGAAGCAGGAGCACGAGCGTTTCAACCAACCGCATCTTGAACTCCTCAATGAGTGGGCGGCATCGGAGAATCTGACCTTCAACAGCGCACTGTTCTCCGTGGTCGGTCAGGGCTACTTCGATTACGACGGCACGGGATGGACAGACGCCGCCTACTATCGGCTGACCCCGGAGTTCGGATTCGCCGATGCCGGGGACCCGGTCAATCCGATCATCCGCGCCTATGTCGACAACCACCAGGTTGGATGGCTGCCGCGTTTGACATGGACGCACGGCGACGGCACGTTCACGACGGGACTCGAACTCCGACGGCACCGCAGCGAGCACTGGGGCCGCATCGAATGGGCCGAGCAACTGCCCGTGGGACTCGATCCCTCGAGACATTACTACGAGTACAAGGGCGGCAAGGACATCGTCTCCGCCTATGTGCAGGAACAGTTCCGTCTGTCGCCGCGCCTGAACATCATGGGCAACCTGCAGTACGCGTTCAACCGTTACCACCTGTTCGACGAGAAATATGTCGGCACCGAATTCGCGGTCGACTATCACTTCGTCAATCCGCGCATCGGCGTCAACTACAACCTCAGCGATGCCGCGAATGTGTACGGCAACCTGTCGTACACGCAGCGTGAGCCGCGGCTGAAGAATCTCTACGACGCTGCGGAATCCAGCGGCGGCGCCGCGCCGCAATTCGAGACCGACGCCGCGGAGGGCTACGATTTCAGCCGTCCCATCGTCCGCCCGGAAAAACTCGTCAACCTCGAACTCGGATACGGACTGTCCCTCGAACGTTTCCGTCTGCTGGTCAACGGCTACCTGATGGAGTTCACCGACGAGATCGTCAAGAGCGGCGGCCTCGATCGTTTCGGACAGCCCATCACCGGCAACGCCGAGCACACACGCCACATGGGACTGGAGCTTTCTGCACAGTGGACACCGCTACGCGATCTGCGTCTCGATGTCAATGGAATGTTCAGCCGCAGCCGGCTTGAGAAATATGTCGTGTATGAACAGGACAGCGAAGGTCTTCCGCTGGCCGTCGACCTGGGCGGCAACCGCATTGCGGGATTCCCCGAACAACTCGCCAACATCAAGCTCACCTGGCAGCGCCAGGGACTGAACGCGGTGCTGACATGGAAATGGGTGGGCGAGCAGTACACCGACAACACGCAGCGCGAGGATTACAAGGTCGACGCGTACAGCGTGCTCAACGCCGCGTTGGGATATCGTCTCCCTGCCGTGTTCGGACTGCGCACGCTGGACCTGCGGCTGGCTGTCAACAACGTGTTCGATGCGCTGTACGCCCAGAGCGGGGAGGGCGACCAGTTCTTCGTCGCTGCCGAGCGGAACTACTTTTTTGACATCGTTTTCGGGATATGACCACCATGGACACAAGCAGGAACGATCGAATCGCGCTGCTGCTGTGCAACGGCGAAATGGCGGACCGCAGGGTCGTGCACGCACTCGAGCGGCAGGCCGACATGGTGGTCTGCGCCGACGGCGGCGCAAACGCCGCGCGGGATCTGGAAATCGTTCCTCACGTCGTCATCGGTGATTTCGATTCCATCACGGCAGACACCCGCGCGTTCTTCGAGCGCGCGGGTGTCTCCATGATGCATCTGCCGCGTCAGAATGACACTGATTTCGAGAAGGCGCTCATCCTCCTGCGCATGCAGGGCGTGAAGACGGTGGCCGTGTGCGGCGTGACCGGGAAGCTTCTCGACCACACGCTCGGCAATTTTTCCATTCTGCTCCGCTATGCCGACGCATTCCGCATCGTGATGTTCGACCCGCATTACCGGATCGACCTGATCAGCGCAGGGATCGACCAGGCTACCGCAGGGATCGACCGGGCTACCGCAGGGATCGACCAGGCTACCGCAGGGATCGACCGGGCTACTGTGCCTGCTCGTTTTTCTTCGCGTCCCGGAGACCGCATCAGCATCGTTCCACTCTCTACCGCACGTGGTGTGCGTTACCGCGGCCTGAAATTTCCTTTCGAGGGAGCGACGCTGGCCTTCGGTGTCGCGGAAGGGACCTGCAACGAAGCACTGGGGGAGGAGTTTGAAGTGGGCGTGACGGATGGAGTCCTCCTCGTCTTTCGCGAACTCCACGAAGGTATGTGGCTGCTCTGAGGAGATACGCGGCTGCTCCGAGATGGCTTTCGGCTACTCCGGGGAGGCAATTGGCCTCTTGAAGCCATCTTGTACCCCTTGAATCCCCCCATTTCCCATCCATATTCGCCTGTGCATGACATACTGACGGCACTGCAGTCAAAATGTCATGTTTTTTCCTCTTGACTTTTCCTTCAGGAATAATTATGTTAGCACTCTATCAGACAGAGTGCTAACACATCACTTTCAATTTCTACCAACGAATTTTTTGGAGGAACACAATTATGGCAATGAATCTGAAACCTCTCGCTGATCGGGTCGTTGTTCGGCCGCTCGAAGCCGAAGAGAAGACCGCTGGCGGTCTGTACATTCCTGATTCGGCGCAGGAGAAGCCGCAGCAGGGTGAAGTGGTTGCGGTCGGTCCGGGCAAGGTTACCGAAGACGGCAAGAACATCGCCATGGAAGTGAAGGCCGGCGACAAGGTGCTGTACGGCAAGTACTCCGGCACCGAGGTCACCGTTGCGGGTGAGGACTACCTCATCATGCGCGAAGGCGACCTCTTCGCCGTCATCGTCTGAGGTCTGATCGGCTACGGAATTGAGCAATTGAAATAACTACTTTAATATCATCAACGAATAGACAAGGAGTACGTACTGATGGCAGCAAAAATCATCGAGTACAATGTGGAAGCCAGAAACGCGCTCAAGCGCGGTGTGGACCAGCTGGCGAACGCCGTGAAGGTGACGCTCGGTCCGAAAGGCCGCAACGTGGTCATCGACAAGAAATTCGGCGCCCCCACCGTGACCAAGGACGGTGTGACCGTGGCGAAGGAAATCGAGCTCGAGGATCCGATCGAGAACATGGGCGCCCAGATGGTGCGCGAAGTGGCCTCGAAGACCAGCGACGTCGCGGGCGACGGCACCACCACCGCCACCGTGCTCGCCCAGGCCATCGTGCGCGAGGGTCTGAAAAACGTCGTGGCCGGCGCCAATCCGATGGATATCAAGCGTGGCATCGACCTGGCCGTCATCAAGGTCGTCGAAGGCCTGCGTGAAATGAGCCGTGAAGTCGGCGACAACAAGGCCTCCATCGCCAACGTCGGCGCCATTTCCGCCAACAACGACATGACCATCGGCAAGCTGATCAGCGACGCCATGGAGAAAGTCGGCAAGGACGGCGTCATCACTGTCGAGGAAGCCAAGGGCATGGACACCGTGCTCGAGGTCGTCGAAGGCATGCAGTTCGACCGCGGGTATCTCAGCCCGTACTTCGTCACCAACACCGACTCGATGAAAGTCGAGCTCGAGAATCCCTACATCCTCATCCATGACAAGAAGATCAGCAGCATGAAAGACCTGCTGCCGATCCTCGAGAAGACCGCCCAGCAGGGACGTCCGATCCTCATCATCTCCGAGGACGTCGAAGGCGAGGCGCTCGCAACGCTTGTCGTCAACAAGCTTCGTGGCACGCTGCGCGTGGCCGCCGTCAAGGCGCCCGGCTTCGGTGATCGCCGCAAGTCCATGCTCGAAGATATCGCCGTGCTCACCAACGGTACCGTGATCAGCGAGGAGAAGGGGTACAAGCTCGAAAACGCCACGCTCGGTTACCTCGGTACCGCCAAGCGCGTCGAGATCGACAAGGACAACACCACCATCGTCGAAGGCGCGGGCGAAGCCGATGCCATCAAGCAGCGCATCAACGAGATCAAGGTGCAGATCGACAACACCACCTCCGACTATGACCGCGAGAAACTGCAGGAGCGCCTCGCGAAGCTCTCCGGTGGTGTGGCCGTGCTGAAGATCGGCGCCGCGACGGAAGTCGAAATGAAGGATAAAAAGGCCCGTGTCGAGGACGCCCTCCACGCCACGCGCGCCGCTGTTGAAGAAGGCATCGTGCCGGGCGGTGGCGTCGCGCTCATCCGCGCGCTCTCGAAGCTCGATGGCGTCCACGGTGTCAATGAGGACCAGGACGTCGGCATCGAGCTCGTCCGTCGCGCACTCGAAGAGCCGCTGCGCCAGATCGTCGCGAACGCCGGTCTCGAGGGCTCGGTGATCGTGAACAAGATCAAGGAAGAGACAGGCGATTTCGGCTTCAACGCCGCAACGGAAGTCTACGAGAACCTCTTCGAAGCCGGTGTCATCGATCCGACCAAGGTCACGCGCATCGCACTGGAGAACGCAGCCTCGGTGTCGTCGCTGCTCATCACCACCGAATGCACCATCGTCGAGAAGAAGGAAGACAATCCCCCGATGCCCCCCATGCCGGGTGGCGGTATGGGTGACATGTATTGATCATCCCTCTCCCGGAATGAAAATGGTCCGTATGCCTCAGGTATACGGACCATTCTTTTTACGCGTGCTGACAGAACCGGTCTTTTTTCCCTGTGCTGTCACCAGCTTCCGCTGGAACCGCCGCCGCCGAAGCTGCCGCCTCCTCCGCTGAAGCTGCTTCCGCCGCCGCTCGACCAGCCCGAGGAAGAGGAGGACGTCCATCCTGAACTGCTCCAGACGCCCGCACGACCGGATGAATTGAGCTTCGTTGCCATCTTTTTCCCGAATGCCGTTTTTGGCATGATCACCCGCAGCAGTGGATAGAGCACGAGGTAGCCGAGGATGATGAACCAGCCGAGAGGCGAACCCATCTCGTCGGAGATGATCGCTGCGGGACCGATGTAGAAGGGGATGAGGAACACGTAGAGTCCCCAGCCGCTGCAACCGGGAGTGAAGATGCCGATGAACGTGAAGAGTCCGACGATACCGAACCAGAACAGCATAAAGGCCCACACCGGCAAGTCGTCGCCCGATGACGACGAAATGTCCGATTCACCGATGGTGCCGTCCGCGGCGAGGATCATGTTCTGCAGGCCCTCGCGGATGCCGGTCTCGAAGTTGCCCTGCTTGAAGCGCGGCGTGATCACACTGTTGATGATGTAGGAAGTCATCGCGTCGGTGAGCGACGCCTCGAGACCGTAACCGACCTCGATACGGAGCTTCCGGTCCTGTTTGGCGACGAGCAGCAGTGCGCCGTTGTCGACGCCCTTCTGGCCGAGTTTCCAGGTCTCGGCGACGCGCATCGAATATTCCTCCATGGATTCGCCTTCGAGCGACTCGATGGTAAGCAGCACGAGCTGGTTGCCGGTGCTGTCTTCATAGGCGGTGAGCATGGACTCGAGTTCGGCGACCGTCTCGGCGCTGAGCATGTGGGCGTTGTCGTTGATGCGGCCGGAGAGGTAGGGGACGTCGAGTGCGTGGACCGCGACTGTCACCAGCAGCAGGCACAGGGTTGTGGCGAGGAGGCGCGGGATGCGGTGCGGATTGCGGTGCATGCGGCCTCCGTCAGGAATCGCTGAAACGGACACGGTTGTCGAGTTCGTCCGTATCGTCGGGACGAATCTCCACGCCGTGGCGTTCCAGGAGCTGACCACATTTCCAGATCGCCTCGAGCATGCCATCGGCCGCGGCGCCGTTGCGGATGGCGTCGGTGATAATGCGGACCACATCGTCCCATTCTTCCTGCCGTACCAGCGTGTTGATGCCGCTGTCACCGAGAATGCGGACCCGGTGTTCGAACAGCGAAACGAAAATAAGTATACCGGTGCGCTCGCGCGTCGCGAACACCTCTTCCTCGAGAAATGCGAGCGTGGCCCGTTCGTCAACGCGCTGCTGCATCATGCCGCCCGGAATGAACAGGCGTTTCACTGCCGGCACATACAACGCGAGCAGCGCTCCGAGTCCGAAGGCCAAGACGACGATGACGCCCGATTCGGCGTAACCGAATGGCAGCCAGAGGTCCGTGCCGATATCCGCGATGGCGAAAAGGAACAGCGCGAGGAAGCCCAGGAGCGAACCGGCGCGCAGCCATGCCTCGGGATAGCTGTCACTGCGTCCCACGACATAGGGCACGATCTCGCCCGACGTGCGCTGCTCGGCCTCGCGCACCGCGTCGGCGATGCGCTTGCGGTCCTGTTCGGAAAAAAGATTCTCGGGTTTGAGCATGGATCAGCCGTGTTGTGATGAATGCTTGAAAAATAGGGAGGAGCGCAGCACCGTGCAACCTTCCGTTTCGAGCGACCGGTTGCCGCGCGTTTCAGTCGACCGGTTGCCGCGCGTTTCAGTCGACCGGTTGTTGTGGGGGCGGTGATGTCACAGGCCGGTGTCAGGTGTGTCTCTTTCTCCAGGGTTCACCCACGCAGGGTTCACCCACGCAGGGTTCACTCACGCAGGGTGCACCCACGGGTCTGCGGAAGCAACCGACTCCCCAAACGTACTGCATTTCTCGTCCCGCTTGTGTATCTTTTTTCTTTCGCCACAGAGTTTCGTATTACGGAGGTAATCGCATGAGTTGTTGCAAGGGATTCGCGGCATGGCTGCTGCTGGTATTGCTGTTCGCGCCGATGGCGCAGGCACAGTTCGCGCTCGAGGTCGAAAACGTACACACGGACGCCTTTCCCGACATCACCGCCGACGTGGTCGTGCGGCAGAGCGGGGTGATCGTCCGCACGGCCGACAGTTCGGATTTCACCCTGAAGGAAGACGGGTTTGCGCAGTCACCGCTGCATCTCGTGCATCCTGTCGCCACGCAGAATTTCTCGATGACCGTGGTCATCGCGGTCGGCTCCACGATGAGCGCCGGCGATGTGGCGTTTGCAAAAGGACTCGCGGCACGCCTGGTGGATCGTATGGACGGCATTCTCGACGAGATGGCCGTGCTGACCTATGACGGCAACGCACTCGAACAGCAGTCGATGACGGCCATCAAGCCGCTTCTGCTTTCGCGCATCAGCGCCATCGCCCCCACCGGCGGTTCCAACTACATCTGGGACGGCGGGTACGCTGGCCTGTCCTACCTCCTCAACAACAGCATCCATCCCGTGCGGACGATGGTGTTTCTTTCCAACGGACGCGGAGACGGCGGCACGCGCGACGTGCAGCAGGTGATCAATCTCGCGAAGACGTTCGGTATCAAGGTGCATTGCTACGGTATCAACGCCGTCAACAACGACGCCCAGATGAAGCAGCTCTGCCAGGAAACCGGCGGCACGTTCTGGGGCAGCACCGATCTGATGGTACAGCAGCTCATCGACGAACTCAACGGCACACCGGCGGCTTCGAAGCTGACGTACCGCAGCGATAATGCCTGCCGCGATGGAGGAGACCGCAGCCTCTTCGTGCAGGTGAAATCCGGCAACGACAGCGTCAGCACAACAAAGGCCTTCCCGCTGGCCGCGGATGCATCGGGCAACGTGACTATCACGGTGAAAGCCGACACGACCAGCATCACCGGTGGAAATACAAAAGAAATAGATCTCCTGTTCACCCCTGCGTTGCTGGACCAGCGGCTCTATGCGGGCAGCATCACACTCTCCTTCGATACCGCTCTGCTGCGCCTGCAGTCCGTGACTACCGACGGCACACTGGCGGAGGGCATGGGCGCCTCGTCGGTGATGACCGCATCCGGGGCGGATATCACCTTGACTGGCGTGGCCGCCCTGGAGGGAAGCGGCGCGCTGGCGAAGCTGACCTTCGCGGCCGCAGAGGTGCAGGCGAACACCGATGTGCAGGTGCAGGTAACGGACGTGACCTCTTCGCGCGGCTGTCTGACCGTGCAGGGAGGAAGCGCGCGCATCACGGTGCGTCCGAAGACCGCGTCGATGTCGACCAAGACGACCTCCGTGGTGTTCAGCTGGAACGATGCCGCCAAGCGGTACGACCCGGATCCCGCCACGGTCACCGTCGAAGTGACGAACAACGGTGACGTGCCCTTGAGCGGCCTCACGGCGACGATGGAACCCTTATCTGACGTGCGCATCGCCTACGGCGGCGCGTCCACAGTGGTGGTGCAGCCCGATTCGCTCGCCCCGGGAGAGAAGGGCACAGCGACCTGGCTCGTGCAGGCGCTGCCGCATGCAACGGAGATGACCGCGCAGGCGAACGTCGTCATCACCTCCACGGAAGGCGCGCGTGCGCAGCAGCGGATCTTCCTCAACATCAAGGCAGCCGGGTCGGCTGTCGCCATGCGCTGTGATGCCGACTCAATCATCGTGGCCGGCGGGAACTATATGCCCGATCCGGCCGAGGTCCGCGCAGTGATCACCTCCGCTGGTATGAGCGACGGTCCGGCGGGCGATGTCAGCATCGTGCTCCCGAACGACATCACGCTCGACGGCGGTCCCGCCACACAAGCCTTCACCGTGATGACTTCCGGCAGCAGCGTCACATTGCACTGGCCGCTGCGCTACCCGCGTCCCGCCGTGCGCACCGATTACCCGATCCTCCTCGTCCGCAGCGCCGCAGGGCATCCCAATGACACCTGTCGCGTGACGCTTACGGTGCCGGTGCTGACCGCGGCGCAGCTCGACGTCACCTGCAACATCACCCCCAATCTTATTGATTCGACCGTGACCGAAGTAACCTACACGGTCAACGTGCGCAACACCGGCAACGCCGATGCGATCAATGTGGCCGCGGCCGTCATGCCCCCCGTGCAGTTCCAGCTCGGACCGGGCGAGGCGGCGACGAAGGCCGTCGCGGATCCGCTCGCCGCCGGACAACAGGCGTCCGTGTCCTGGGTGCTCGTTCCCGTCTCCGGCCAGCGCTGCGCCGATGCTACCGTCAATGTCGCTTCGTTGGTCTCGCAGTCCGGCGGCGCCTCGGTGCCGTGCGGTGCGAACGTGACGCTGGAGGCCACCGGCAACCTGCCCGCGGAGATCCGATCGGTCACGCCATCGACGATCGATACGCTCAAGACCGGCACGGAAATCGCCTTTGACGTCGACGCCTTCGACGCCGAGCGCGACACCCTGACCTATGCATGGTTCGTCGACGGTACCGCCGAGGGCAGTGGACGCAGCTTCCTGCGCACCTTCACCGACGAGGGCGACTACACTGTGCGCGTGGACATCTACGACCGCTGCACGCTCGGTGGCGGACAGCCGGTGTCCCACACCTGGCAGGTGTTCGTCTACAACACCACGGGCATCGAGCACCCGGGTCTGGCACAGGATCTCGCCATTCTCGGCAATTATCCGAATCCGTTCAATCCCGGTACAGTGATTGAATTCCGCTTGCCCGAAGGACGGCATGACACACGCCTCGACGTGCTCGATGCGGCGGGCCAGCTCGTGCGTTGCCTCGTTTCACGCAGCGTGGATGGCGGCACGCATCGCGTATCCTTCAACGCCGAGGGACTGCCCAGCGGCAGTTATCTCGTGCGGCTCGTCGCGGGTGACGCGGTGCGCAGCCATCGCATGCTGCTCGTGAAATAATGGAATGATGGAAAGAAGGAAAGATGGAAGGATGCAGACCGGGAAGACCCGGAGGCATACTTCCATCTTTCCGTTTTTCCATTTTTCCATTTCCCTCCTCGCAGTTCTCATTCTGAACTTCCCTTCGTTCTCGCAGGATTTCGGTCGACGGCAGCGAACGTTCGATGTCGGGCATTATCGCATCGCGGTGGCGTTCGATGAAGCGGCCCGCCGTGTTGACGGTGAAACCGAGGTGACCCTTCAGCCACTGCGCACGGCCATCGATACGGTGACGCTGGACGCCGTGGGGATGTCGGTTTCCTCGGTGACATCGTTTGTGCCCGGCGAGGCGACGGGGGAGGCGCTGCGCTGGACCTCCGACTCCGCCCGCCTCCACATCCATCTGTCGCAGCCGCTGCGGCATGGC
>JAGTUZ010000156.1 GCA_018224415.1 Bacteroidota bacterium
GAATTCGAGATAATCGTCATCCGGAAGACAGGTAAAAGTGAAAGGTCTGTTCTCGTCTGACCAGCCCGCTTTATTTATTGCTACTTCAGTCGCCTGTCCGGGGCGGAACTGGTAGTTTTCCGGTTTACCAGTCACAAACCTGATTACATCATGCGTGACCTTGCCAACGGAGTCGATTTTTACTGTGTGTTTGCTCATGTTATTACTCCTCATAAAAATAGGATTCTTTCTCTCCGTGATCACGTAAATATTCGGTAAAAATCAGCTCGGAGTCAAGTCCCGGCCTGAATATTCCGATAAATCCGTCCACCCACTCCAATCGATTTCGTCCACCCGTTCAAATCGTAACCGCTCACTCGTTCCAGGGCGTGCATTCAGTTCCATCGATTTCATGCGCAGCGAAGTAATGGCAGGGTCACTCTTTCCAGGTCGAGATGCTTTGGCGTATGAGTGCGAGGGTTTCGTCAGCAGCCACTTCCCAGTCGAATTTCGCGGCCCAGGCCAGGGCGTGTGTGCGGAAGGCATTTCGCGTCTCCGCGCTGTCGAGGAACACACGCATGTTCGCGACGAGGTCATCGATCTCTCCAAACTCGTATAAAAGCCCGGTCTCTCCATCCACAACAGAATCCCTGAGTCCCGGCACGTTTGCGGCCACGACCGGTGCGCCGCATGCGTTGGCCTCGACCACGGTCAGTCCCCAGCCTTCCTTCGATGAGGTATTCACCACAAAATTCATCTTCTGCAGCATCGGGGCCTTTTCCATTTCGTCGATGAAGCCGTGGAAGGTCACGCGGTCCTGCAGTTTCAGTTCGGTAGTGATTTGCTCGAGCCGCGGTTTGTCGTCTCCGTCGCCAATGATGTCCAGATGCAGTCGGGGATAGTCATCCCGCAGGCGGTCCATCGCCTTGAGCAGATGGTCGACGCTTTTGTATTTTTTCAGCCGACCGAAATACCCGATGCGGTCGATGTCATAGGAATTCCCCTCATCCGGCCAGTATATCTCCTTGTTGACGCAGTAGTTGACCACCGTCACCTGATGCTGAGGGAACCCCCATTCCAGGTATTCCTTGTGCGTGCTCGGGCTGCCGATTATGAAATGCACACGGCGGTACACGGGCTTGATCAGCCGTTCCGATAGATAGACATATGCCGCGAAAGGAAAGATCGTTTCGAGAAAGATGCTTTTTCCGAAGAGATGATGCGTGACACCCTGTACGGGTTCACGGACGAAGAGGGGGGTGTAGAACGGAATTTTGTTGACATCGTCAACGATCACGTCATAGCGTTCCCCGCGGAAACGGCGCCAGTAGGCCAGGGGGACATGGAAATTGAACAGCGACCGACCGCCATGGCGGATGATGCGAATGCCGTTGCGCATCTCCTCGCGTGGCGCACCCTCGAAATGATGGCAGAACAGGGTCACCTCGTGACCACGCGCGGCGATGCGTTCGAACACTTCGTGCAGATGCACCTCTGCGCCACCGGCGAGAGGGTTTGTGATGTCCTGCCAGTTCAGTACGAGAATTTTCAAGGGGTGTGCATCATTTTCGGGCGATCACGCCAATGGAAAGCGAGGTATTGAGTTTGACCGGCGATCCATCCATGCCGGTACGAATTTTTTCACGAAGTCGGGACACCGGTGGTATCAGCTTGGGATACAGCGGCAGTTTGAGACCGACCTTGTAGAGGGCTTCCCGGAACGTACGATAGAACAGGCTCGGATACATCCATTCGCCGTAGGCGTCCACCGGCTGCATGCCGAGCTCGCGCAGCAGTTTCCGTAATTCCGCCACCGAGAATTCCCGTTCCCAGCCGGCGAACCAGGAGTTGAGAGCGATCAGGGCATGCTTGATGACCGTATAGATATGCCAGCGTTGCGGGACGTCCACAACGAGGAGTCCGCCCGGTGTGAGCACGCGGACGTTTTCCTCGAGCAGTCGCCTTGCGTCCGTCTCACGGAAGTGTTCGAGCAGTCCCTGATGGAACACCGCGTCGAAGCTGCCATCGGGAAACGGCAACGCAAACGCATCGCCGCCAACCGCAGAGATGTGATCGGTGTTCGGCAGGAGTCTGCGGATAATCTTGAGGGAGTTCATCGAATAATCGAGAAGCACCAGTTCCGCGCCGTCCTGTGCCATGTAAAAGGAATCGCGTCCCGTACCGGCTCCGACTTCGAGAATGCGCTTGCCGCGCAGATCCATATTCCGCGCAAGGTTGCGTCGGATGCGGTCGGTGTTGGCGTACACCTCCTTGGTATCCGCTTTTTGGTCCCAGAACGTCTCCCAATTCTGTTTTGTCGATTCTTTCATAGCTATCCTATCCTGCGTCCTTTACTTCCTATAATAAACATTATGTAAAGTTAGAGAATGTCCTTGCATGCCCTGCCGGGACGCATGGCGGATGAGACGATGGAAATCGGATGTTCTCACCATCTCTGATAATCTTCTCAACTTACATCCTTTTGGATTTGTTTTCAACCCAGTATCAACGGCGTTACCAGTGTTTTTCGCGCACCGGGATGGCTTCCATGGGCAGCGAGACCTGGTAGCGTTCCTCCTCGCTGGACTGCCAGTATTCCCCCGTGATCACACCATCGCCCACGACTTCGCAGTACGCCAGGCCGGTACGGACAAGTCCTTCGTTTTCAACGTACGGATCGAGTGCGAGCATGCCGTTCGGCGGAATGCGGTGTTTGTCACGCGTCAGCTGCTTGCCGCGATCAAGGTAGAACGTCACCGACACGGTTACCGCGCTGTCGGCTGCGGGATTGACCAGCACAAGACGCGAGCGCACGTTGGGCGCCGCGACGAAATGTTGGCAAAGCAGCGCCCGGGCCCCACTGGCATCGGAGGCTGGTATGGCAGTATTAAAGACTGAATAGTCCGGATTACGGTAGAACTGCCAGTACTGCGCGGAGACATTGCCCCCGTCGGAATGGATGCGAATGGTGCCGCGAAATTTCCGGCCCGCGAGGTCCTCGGCAGGATTGTAGTTCACCTTCCCGAAAATCGGCAGGAAATAGGCATGGGACGCGACGATGGAGCCGTCAAGGTCGAAGAGCAGCACATTGACAACCGATCCGCTGCCCTCGTGGTCGGTTATGACAAGATGCGTCTCGAAAACCTCGGGATCGGCCTCGAAATAGTTGACGATCAGCTGGTCGCCGACGCGCAACTGCGGCATGCCCTCCCCTTCAAACGCGAATTGCGCGCGCGCCACCGAGGACACGCACGCAATTGCAAACACAAGAATCGATATGAGACGCGACAACGGGGTCATGTGACTCCCATGCGGAACAGGCGGATCAGCGGATCTTGCTGACGCCCTCGAGCGGCAGTGCGACCTGGTACTTCTCGCGCTCGGCGGTCTGCCAGTATTCGCCGGTAACCTTGCCGGCGCCGACAACAACGATGTACGCCGTGCCGGTCATCTGCACACCCTTGAGCGACTTGTAGGGATTGATGCTGCTCACGCCGTTCGCCGGAATCACGCGCTTCTCGACACCGACGAGGCCGCCGTTGTCGGAGTAGAACTTCACGTCAATGGTCACCGGACGGGCGACCTCGGTATTGCCGATGATGATTTGCGAACTCACCGATTTGTCGGACACGAAATGCTGACATACCAGCTTGTCGTATCCCATGCCGTCGGCTGCGGGAACGGCGATGTTGAGATACGCCTTTTCGATGTCACGGTACTTCTCCCAGTACTGGCCGGCGATGTTTCCGCCGTCGCTCTCGATGCGCACGGTGCCGGTGAACTTCGGGCTTTGGTTGTATCCGTGCTGGTAGGCATTCAGATACGTGAGCGGATCGTAGTTGATCTTTCCGAATGCGTTCAGTGTTTCATAGCGCTCGTACACGAGCCGGCCCTCGTCGTTGAAGATCGAGATCTTGATATTGGGACCGACGCCGTCGACGTCGCTGATCACTACGTGCGTTTCGATGTTGTCAGGATCGGAGACGAACCTGTTGATGACGAGGTTCTGACCGACCTGGGCATCTACCTGCACCGTGCAGCACAGCAAGGCAAACACAGCCACCAGAACGCTCAACAACGTTTTCGACGATTTCCGCATTGAAATTCCTCCATGGAACGTATTCGAGAATCTGAGTATCTGCACTAGCAGTACAGGAATATACGAGATGCAAGTCAATTTACGAGACTAAAAGCGAATTTCCGAGTTCCAGATACGCATCGGCAGAAAATTCGAAAAAAGCCTCTGCGTGTCTTGCCGATCTTCCGCCCAGTGTCATGGCGCGGTAGGCGTTGAGCCCTTCGATGTGATGCGGATAATCGATCGCCGCGATCTGGCTGTGATAACATCTCATCGCTTCGCGCTTGCGTGGCATCTGGTTGCTGATGTCCGTAACCACCGTTGCGGGAAGCGGACTCCAGACTTCGTATCCGCGTATCAGGGGACGCATGGCGATGTGTTCTGCGAGCGTCCGTAGCAGCCACACGTTCAATACTCGATGATCGTGATGATTATCGAACAATGAAGGAAGATACAAAACATCGCGGTGATTCTCAATCAGATCGGAAAAAGCATGGCCGGGATATACGCCGTCATCGAACGAACGGTTCCCGAGGCGCAGCGCCTTCCAGTGCCGCACACCGAGAACACGCATGGCGCAGGCAAACTCATCCTCCCGCATGCGGACAATCTCCTCCCGGCTCGACTCTCCTCCCTCCACCGACGAAACATTATCGGAGAAGAGAATCACCTGCACGTCGTCTCCGCATTCAAGATGGCGGATGATCGTTCCACCGGCGCCGAAGGTCTCGTCGTCGGCATGTGGCGTGAGCACGAGCACATCCTGCTTTGCGCGTCGCGGTGTGTCGAACTCCAGTACGCGCGGATACACGGTGACATGCGGATCGCGCAGCAGGCTGGCGATCTGTCCGGCCCGCAGCTTCAGCTTTCGCAGCGAGAGATATTCGAGCAGTGCGCGGATGCCGATCATGACGCTCTCCGCTGATGGAACAATCGGGAGAACCCGTGCGCAAGTCCGGGAATGCGGTCGAGGTCTCCGGAACGAAATGCAACGCCGACAACGATGCAGGCATTGACACGTCCGGCCTGTTCGAAGCCGGCCTTTTTGATGCCGCTGCGGGACGACGCGTTGTCCGCCTCCGCGTAGATCCAGAAGTGACGCTTCCCCTCCTTCGCGAGCGCGGTGCCGATGCGACGCAGCGCTTCGGGGTAGATGCCGCGACCGCGCCAGGCGGACTCGGTGACCACGTCGTACACCACGGCGCAACCGTCTGGCAGTCGCCAGGTGCAGCGCAGTTCGTCAATGCGCAGTGCGCTACACGCCAGCCAGGCGGTGAACACGACCGTTCCGCCGATCTCTCCGATCATGGCGCGGCCGCCGTCCTGAAACCGTTTGCGATAGGTCGCGAAGTGATGGGTGGCGGGATGGCGGTTCCAGGGGAAGTCATCGGCACGGATGAGGGAGTACCGCACATCGTCCGACTGCGCTTCTCTCATCCTGCAATCGCTGCGGTAGAAGTCCAGGGAGTGTCGCTCGAAAAGCTTCATGTCTCTCCTGCCCCGCGGCGAAGCCGCTGCATCGTCCGCGCAAGTTTCCTTCTGGCTTCGCTCGCGGGGAATCGCCATTCGAGATGGATACTGCGTCGCTGCTCCGGATGGAATTCCCTTTTGTATCCTTCGTCGCCGCGCAGGAAATCGAAATACCGATATCCTTCTCCTATTGCCCAGCATATCGTGTGATCGAGATTCATCGTGCCGGGACTCATCGCTTTCGCGCGCTCGTCGAAACCGGAGAGCACATAGTGCAGGGTATTCCCGTGCAGGTATGATGCCATGACGTGCAACGTCCTCTCCCCCTGCATGATGCTGGTCAGCAGCAGTTCCCGGTCAGCACGCGCGGCGAGGTCCCGGAAGAATGCGGCATTGCGTTCGTCGGCGAACCAGGACGCCGGTCCGAAACGCGTCTGGTTGAGCGTTATCAGTTGATCCACATCCTCGATGGCGGGAGCACGCTGCGCCCTCCAGGACAAACCGGCTGTCCCTCTCTCCGCATGCAGCCGTTTGCGTGCGCGACGGATCTCGCGCTGCATGTGCGGCGCACAGCGCGCGACATAGCTGTCCGCATCGAGTCCCCGGAGGTCGAGCCGAAGGTATTCCTCGCCCTCGCTTCGCCGCGCGCCATGCTGTTTGATCGCAGACGCTGTCGACTCCGGCAGCACATCACGCAGCGTCAGCCACGCGTCGGGATATTCCCTCGCCAGCCAGGCAAGCACGGCGTTCCATACCGGACCCGGATCGGCCTCCGTGGTGGCAATGTCAGGGTACTGTGCGAGGCGGTCCCCGATCCACAGTAGATAGCGCCAGGCAGTAAGCGGACCCGCAGCCCGTC
>JAGTUZ010000157.1 GCA_018224415.1 Bacteroidota bacterium
AACGGCAGGACTGCAGCTCGATGGCGCGGCCGCCTCCCGGCCCCCGCACGAGCCGTACGTCGGCGCCGTGGGGACGCAGGGGAACGGACGAGCGGATGTATGCCGGACGCCCGAGCAACTGGCCGTCCTGCGTCCGCTCGTTGGCGTTGTGCGCCGAGACCTCGGAGACCACATCAAAATCCCAGTAACCGACAAGCCCCGGCGTGAGGCCGTTGACCTTGCGCCGCATGTTCGCCCGCACACTGTCGGGCGCGAGCGCGTGGTCCCACACACGCAGCTCGTCGAGCGCCCCGCGCATGGGGGCCTGCACGCTCTCCTCGTTGTTGTGGGCGCCGAAGGTGACATACGGCCGGTTGACCCACTCGATGATGAATTCCTCCCGCTTCTCGAGCTGCACCTCACCGTCGAACTGGAAACGGATGAGCTGCTTCTCCCGCGAAAAGACCACGGCGAAGTGATGCCAGCGGCCGTCACCCATGATGGGGCGCCGCAGGTCGATCGCACTGGTGTTGTTTCCGACGGACAGATACGCGGTGTCGTTGCGGAAGGCCAGTGCCATGTTCGCCATCGCCGGCGCCTGCGGCGCGTTGCGCGTATTGGAAAACAGCGTGCAGGTATCGCTGTCGATACGCACCCATCCCTCGATCGTGCCTTCGTCGCGGGCGAAGGCGATGGCCTGCTCGCCGAAGAACAGCATGTCGTCGATGCCGTCGAAGGCGAGGGCGTAGCCGCCGGGCTGAGGGGAACCCGCCGCGCCGACGAGGCGCAGCTCGCTGAGCAGCGTGCCGCTCTCGGGATCGCGGACGGTGAGGCGCGCCTGGTTGCGCGCGGCGGCGCGCGTGGGCACGTACTTGACCATCACGCGAAGCGAGCCGGTGGCCGCCACTTCCTGGAGACCGCCGCGCCAGCTGATGAACCACTGGTCGGCCTGGGGTCCTTCAATGCCGAGCAGCACCGGGAGGTCCGACGGCGTCATGTTCCAGAGATACACGTTGCGCGTGGCATCGGCGCCGGTTTCGAGGTCGCCAAAGGGAAGCTCGGCCGGGACCACGCGGTCGAAATCGCGGAACTGCCAGTCCTCGGAGCGGTGCGGGTTGAATACGAGAGCGTTTTCCTCTATCCTGCCTGTCATGGTGAATTCCAGATCCGGATATCCGTAGATCGATTTCCACCAGAAATATCCTCCCAACGAGGCGAGCAGCAGGACGAGCAGCAGCAGCAGCAGCACCGAATGCGCGCGCGCGAAGGCAGACGCGCGCTGGTAGATGCTGCGGAATTCGACACGGATGACACCGGGGGCGGCCACGCAGTCGTCGAGACGGGAGATGCCGATGATCTCCAAACGCCGTCCGGGGAAACGCTGCAGCAGCGGCAGCGCGATTGCCCGCGCCTGCTCGGTGTGCGCCGCGGGCAGCAACAGGACGTCGGCCGCGCTGTAGAATGCGGTCTCCACCTTCGCGCGAAGCACCGACGCCGGCAGTTCATACACCTTGCCGGTCGCATCGACGCCCCCCGTGCATACCAGGTTTGGCCGGAGACGCCAGCGCCGCGGGCGGTTCATATCCATCTGCAGGAAGTGCATCATCGCCAGCGACACCGCGAGCCCCATCGATTCGCCGGAATAGCTGGCCTGCTGCTCGTGGAAGCCGACGGTCCACTCGAAGGTCGGCACATTGCTCCGGAAGGTCTCGGTCGCCATGGCGGTGGCGGCGGCAGCGCATTCGTGCAGCTGCCGCATGGTCTCGGTGTTGTTCTCGTCCAGCGGATTGCGGAAATGCACTCGGGTGTGCTCGCTTTTCCGGACGGAGATGTCCGGATGCAGCACCAGTCCGGGCGCCGTCCCGTCCTGCTCGCCGCCGTGGAGGAAAATCACCCCCGGCATGCTGCCGTCGGTCCGCGCATGCTCCCAGCGCTCGAAGGCGCGGAAGAGGAAGGACGGGGCGTCGTCCCTGTGCCGCAGCACTTCGAGATACTCCCGGAACGCATCGAGTCCGATCGCATCGGCATTGAGCACGGCGGACCACTGGCGCGCGTCGAGATCCTGCCGCACCCAGCCATGGCCCAGCAGCAACCCGTGCAGTTCGCGGAAGGCGCGCATCGCTCCCAGCGACAGGGCGCATTTCTTCCACGTGGTTTCGTGGGTCTCCTGGAATGTCTTGTCGGAGCGGACCCAGTCGTGATCACGGATGACCGCCAGGAAATCCAGCGCCGCCACCCAGTGCGCCGGATCGATCCAGCATACGTATTCGTGCCGCGCCGAGGCGCTGAACAACGGATACAGCATGCGATAGTAGGAGGTGGTCCACAGCGGGGGCAGGGTGGCGGTGCGCCGGAGAAAGGCGATCAGGAGATGAAAGCGCAGCAGGGGGGAGTTGCTGCGATCCAGTGTGCGCTGCAGTTCCCGGGCTTCGAGATCGAGTTCGACGGGCGTGCGTATCGGCGGACGCGGCGGCTGCGCGGTTCCGGAACCCTGTGGTCCGGCACCGCCCGATGTCATGTCATGTGGGGAGAAAAGCGCCCGCAAACGTCCCTCTTGGCTCTGTGCGGATCAGGTCGGTTCTTCGAAGGTCACCGTCATCGGCTCTATCGGTAGCCCGGCCGGACCGATGGCAAAATGACCGTCGGCGTCAGGCGCGAACACACCGGGGATGTCGCTGAAGTGGAAGCGTAGTCGCGACAGGCGTTCGGGCGCGCAGAGTACGTAAGCCACCAACCGCTCGGCGTCTTCCTCGAACACGCGCAGCAGAACGTTGCCGTGGTCGAGATACCACGTCTGCCGCAGTGTGAGCCTGGTGTCCATCTCGATTCCGCTCTGTGCGGCCAGCCGGAAGGCCGGGACTCCCGGCGCGCCGTGGGGCGCGTCGGCATCGGCCTCCTCCAGCTCCTCCATCTCCAGCAGCGCGTCGTACTGCGCGCGGCAGTAG
>JAGTUZ010000158.1 GCA_018224415.1 Bacteroidota bacterium
CCCCCTTCTTGCGTTTCCGTTTTTGCGCTTGCCTCGGAGGTGCTTTCCTCGACTTGGGCGTTTTCGGCGTCGGTTTCTATCAAGGCAATCGCCTTACCGACCTCGACGGTGTCGCCTTCTTCCGCCATGATTTTCACGAGCACGCCCGCATTGGGTGCGGGGACCTCTGTGTCGACTTTGTCGGTGGCGATTTCAAGGATGGTTTCGTCGCGGTCGACGGTGTCACCCGGTTTCTTCAGCCATTTGAGAATGCGTCCTTCAGTGATGCTCTCGCCCATCTTGGGCATCTGGACTTCGACTTTCATTGCGGTGCAACCTTGTAAAAGATGAAAAGCTGTTGAATTCCGATATCAGTAGGCCACCAGGTCGCGCGCGGCCTGGATGACGTCCTTGTCCTGCGGCAGGATCTCGGGTTCGAGCGTCCATGCGTAGGGGATGTGGCAGTCCTTGGCCGCGAGGCGGCGCACCGGCGCGTCGAGCAGTTCGAAGCCATTGGCCGCGATGCGGGCGGCGACCTCGCCACCAAAGCCGCCCGTGAGCGTATCTTCGTGCACGACCAGCACCTTGCTTGTCTTCGCCACCGATTGCAGCACGGTGTCCATGTCCAGCGGCACAAGTGTGCGCAGGTCGATGACCTCGATGGAGATGCCTTCCTTGTCGAGCACGCGTGCGGTTTCGAGGGATTTCTGCACCATGGCGCCCCATGCGACGATGGTCAGGTCGGATCCTTCGCGGCGCACATTCGCCTTGCCGAAGGGAATGAGGTATTCCTCGTCGGGTTCGAGCGAAGCGGCATAGCCCTGGCGGTACATGCCCTTGTGTTCGAGGAACATGACCGGATCGTCCATGCGGCAGGCGCTCTTGAGCAGTCCTTTCGCGTCGGCGGCGGTGGAGGGATAGACGACGTAGAGTCCGGGGATGTGCGTGAAATAGCCTTCGATGTTCTGGCTGTGGCAGAGGCCCCCGTGGATGTAGCCGCCCACCGGCACGCGCATCACCACTGCTGCGGAAAATTCGTTGTTCGACCGGTAACGCATCGAGGAGACCTCGTTGCGGATGTGCATCATGGCGGTCCAGATGTAATCACCGAACTGGATTTCCACCACGGGTTTGAAGCCGCGCACGGCGAGTCCCACCGCGGTGCCGACGATGCTCGATTCGGCGAGAGGGGAATTGAAACAGCGGTTGAGGCCGAATTTCGTCGAAAGACCTTTGGTCGCGGTGAACACTCCTCCCTTGCCGTCCTGCACGTCCTGTCCGTACACCAGCATGCGTTCGTTGCGTTCCATCTCCTCATGCAGCGCATGGTTGATTGCATCGACGATCACGGCCTTGTTGCCTGACGGGGTGTTGTGCTCGTACTCCAGATTCAGTTTCTTCGGCGAGTACAGGTACCGCAGGGCGGTGGATGGCTCGGGCAGGGGCTTGGCCTCGGCGGTGTCGGTGGCGTCGTTGACTTCGTCGAGCACTTCCTTTTCCATGCGCTCGAAATCCTCATCAGTCATCATGCCGGCGTCGACGAGGGCGTCCTTCATGCGGATGATCGGATCCCGCTGGCGGTCGCGATCAAGTTCCTCCTTGCTTCGGTACTTCGTCTGGTCGTCGGAGGAGGAATGCGCGAGCAGGCGCACCACGTCGGTCACGACCACGGTTGGACCTTCGCCCCGGCGTGCGCGCGTGACGGCCTTGCGGAAGGCTTCGTAGGTCTCGAAGAAATTCGTGCCGTCGACTTCGATGCGGTCGAGGTTGACGTAACCGGCCACCATGTCGTACACCGAGCCACCGGTCTGCTGCGAGAGATGCACGGAGATGGCGTATTTATTGTCCTGCACGCAGAATATCACCGGCAGCTTGGCGCGGCTGGCCCAGTTGAGCGCTTCGTGGAAATCGCCCTGGCTGGTGGTGCCCTCGCCGGAAGAGACGTACACGACTTCGTCGGTCCCTTCGAGTTTGGCGCCCTTCGCCGTACCCACGGCCTGCAGGTACTGCGTGCCGGTGGGGGAGGACTGCGAGACCACGCGGGCCGAGGCCATGCCGTAATGCTGCGGCATCTGGCGTCCGCCGGAATTCACGTCGTCGGCGCGTGCGAGGAAGTTGGTCATGATGTCGACCGCGTCCATGCCCATGCCCATCATGTACGAGAGGTCGCGGTAGTACGGGTAGGACCAGTCCTTGCCTGGAACGACGGCCTTCGCCGCAGCGATCTGCGCCGCTTCGTGGCCGGAGCCGCCGATGTGGAAGAAACTTTTTCCCTGCTTGAGCAGCGTCAGCATCTTCTGGTCCAGACGCCTCGCCGACATCATCGTGCGGAGGATCTGTATCAATTCCTCGGAAGAGAACGGATTGTTTTTCGGGATCGAGAGAGCGAAGGGATTCCTGGTCGGGCTGCTAACGGCGGAATGCGCTTCGGGGGCCTGTACCCCCTCGTCTTTGTTCCGCGCCTTTGTGCTCGCTTTGGCCATGCATGTACTCCGGATTCGGTATCGTGGGTGCGGCATCCGGAAAAATGGAAGGGATGCCGAGCTGTCTGGACTCAGTCATGAACAACCCTCCAGCGGCCAAAAAAATTCCCTCCATGGAAGCCCGGATGAGAGCATGCAACAGACGAATTCCGGGCGGGGAGTGCGCGCTGAAAGGGGGAAACATCAAAAAATAGACGAATCCTGTCGTAAATGCAATGAGCGAAAAACAAACACGCGAAGCTTGCGCGGGAACATACCTCTCGTTATCATTATGGCAATCGATTCACTGTCATGCTGTGCGGAGGCATTACGTCGCGCAGCACCAATTCCATTTTCGCACGGAGGAACCATGTACGAATACGAGTACGGGAGCGATCCCGGCGTGTTTGCCGCGCTGGGTGTCGGCTACATCATTTTCATGCTCGTCATCCTTGCCTTCTATGTCGTCTGCCTCTGGAAGGTGTTCGAGAAGGCCGGACAACCCGGATGGGCCGCGATCGTCCCAATCTACAACATCGTCATCCTCCTGCAGATCGTCGGCCGCCCCACATGGTGGGTTATTCTGATGCTCATTCCCTGCGTGAACATCATCATCGCCCTGTTGGTGTATCTCGACCTTGCGCGTGTCTTCGGCAAGGGCGCCGGCTTCGGCGTGGGACTCTTCCTGCTTGGCATCATATTCCTTCCCATCCTCGCATTCGGAGATGCCGAATACACCGGCTGACCCTCCCGTGCAGACGGATCCCATAACAAACGCAACGGCCGGCGGCAGCAAACCGCCGGCCGCTCCGTTTTCCGCTCTCGGGAGACGTCTCGGCAAGCCCGGGGTCGTGATATTGATCACCGCCGCAATGGCGGCTGCCGCCACGCTCTGGCTGAAGGTGCTGGTACCGTACACGTTCATCGAACCCGTCCCCTGTCCCTTCGAAGCGGTGACCGGATACGACTGCCCCGGCTGCGGGTTGCAGAGCTCGGTTTCCAACCTGTTCGCGCTGCGCTGGAAATATGTGCTGATGGCAAACCTGCTCAGTCCGCTGCTGCTCCCGCTCTTCTATGTTCTTGTCGTTTCATGGACCGCCGGACGCCTCTTCGACGTCGTCCTGTGGCGCATCGATCCCCCGGGGTGGGTGGTTGGCGTGGGGGTGTTTGTTGTGCTGCTCTACGCAGTGCTCAGGAATATTCCATCACTGGGGGTCTGGTGAAACAAATGACAAATGACAAATGACAGATGACAGAGAACGAACCACGTGCACGTGCTCGTGCACGCAACCGTTCTCGTACTCGTACTCGTCATCTCCCCTCCGCCATTTTCTTCAGTTCATCGAGGAGTTTCCAGGCATCCAGCGGTGACAGGGTGTTGATGTCGATGGCCCGGAGCCGGTC
>JAGTUZ010000159.1 GCA_018224415.1 Bacteroidota bacterium
GCGTGAATCGCACGCTGCCGCTGGGCGAGCGCTATGATCCCGCGAAGGCCATCGTCAATGATGCCGAGCTGATCGTGACGAACGGAAACCGTACGTTTGTGATGGAACGGGCGCAGGGCTTCTATCCCTATGACTTCGATTTCAATTACGGCGCGGTGACGGAGCGTGGGAGTGATGACTACTATTCTCTGACCGTCCGTCAGGGAGGAAAGACGGCTGCCGCGAGCCTTGCGTTGCGATCCGCCGTCCTCCGTTTCGATTCGATATGGTTTGAAACGGTAAACAATCACGGCTGGAATGAGACTGTCCTACACTACCGGATTCCCGCCCCGGGAAAAGAGACCGATGTCGAGCTTCTCATGGAGTTTTGGGATCCGATGTCTTCGACATGGTGGGAATGGGGAACGACCTTGCTTCCCGCCTCCGCGAATCGGCCGGATGGTATGCTGCAAGGATCCTTCTTCGGTCTCTGGATGAGCAGGGAGGGGGGCAGCAAGACCCGCTACCGCTTCACCCTCACCGCCCGCAACCGTGCCTACACAGATTATTTCAACTCCCGCTGGGACTGGAACACCGGCGACTCCCCCTTCGATCCGCCGCAGAAGAACCCGCTCTTCAACGTCACCGGCGACGGCATCGGCTTCTTCTGGTACGAGATCGTAGGAGAACCCGTGGAAATTGTGTATTAATGCCGGCATGAGCGACGAACGACCCGAACCCCGCGGCGGCACGCTGTATGTCGTGTCCACTCCCATCGGCAACATGGAGGATATCACCCTCCGCGCCCTGCGCATCCTGCGTGAGGTGGACCTGATCGCCGCCGAGGACACGCGCACGACGGGCAACCTGCTGCGCCATCACGGCATCGCGACGCAGACGATCAGCTATTATTCCCACAACGAACGGCAGCGCATTCCCATGCTGCTCGAGCGGCTGGCGGCGGGACAGTCCCTGGCCGTGGTCTCCGACGCCGGCACGCCGGGCGTCTCCGATCCCGCGGCGCTGCTCATCGCCGCAGCCATCGAGGGGGGCCGCGAGGTCATTCCCATCCCGGGTGCCTCGGCGGCGCTGGCCGCGCTGGTGGCGAGCGGACTGCAGATGGACCGCTTCCGCTTCGAGGGCTTCCTCCCGATCAAGAAACGCCGGCAGACGCGTATTGCAGAACTCGCACAGGAGACGCGCACCATCATTCTCTACGAGTCCGTGCACCGCCTGATGAAGACGCTGCGCGAACTGCAGGCCGCGCTGGGCGAACGCCGTGTGTCCGTCTCCCGCGAGATCACCAAGAAATTCGAGGAAACCGTCCGCGGCAGCTTTGCCGACGTCATCGAGCACTTCGAGGCACATGCGCCAAAGGGGGAATTCGTCATCGTGGTGGAAGGGAATGAGAAACGGGGAGCAACCGGAGAGTCGGATGCGGAACAGCCTGCGGATTGAATTTCTCTCGTCCTTGGCGTGAATGAACGTCCTCGGAGTGAATGAAAATTTGCGTGTTGACAAAAGTTTAATAGATTTGAGTTTTCTATCCGTTTGTGCCGTAATCATTATTATCCCCATTCCATGCCATCAAGCATCCAGTTCCTCCGTGATCCGCGGTACACCGATACCGTCATCATGTTCATTCTTGCACCAGCAGGAGTGAATTACAGCATACCCGAGCTCGGGAAGAACCTGTTCGGCAACGAGCGATGGGATCAAGAACATTTGATTATCGACGGACTTTCGCCGAAACCGGTATTTCGCTATACCGATATCAGTCTGCACTGGACGGACTTCCTCGATCTGGCTTTCCGGCATATTGACCACGCGCTGTTCTATGTTCCGCACAAGGACACCTTCAAGGAAATCCGCAAGGAAAGCCTTCTCCCGCAGAACCCTGACCTCTACTCTTTCTCCTTTTTCCGCTTCAGCTGCGAGGCCCGGAAAGGGCTGGTTCTGCCGCCGCAACAGGAAGAACCCGTACTGCGTCCCATCATCCCTTCAGCTCCAAAAGCAAAACCCGCCAGACCTGCGGCAACAGTACCTGCTGTGGCCACCCGACAGTCCGTTTCCCCAGACAGTCGTGCCGCACTTGGGATTGATTCCACCACCAGTGGAAATGGCGAGGAGGCTCTTGTCGATGCGAACCTGGTTTCCATCGACGCGGAAAAACTCGCACAGTTGTTCGATCGGCTTGGCACACTCTATGACGATGGCATCAAGGAACTCCGCTCGATCCGCTCCCTTCTCAATCATCGCTCCTGACCGGCTTCGCGTCCGGCCCGACCACCCGCGCGACGGATCACGCCGGTTGCGCGCTATATCACGCCCGCCGCACGCGTACCCGACCGCTGAGTTCACGTCGGTGCCACCACACGGGGACCCTCCGCTGACCGATCTTGATATTCCACGGATTTTGATCTTCCACCGATCGAACTTTTCTCCCGTATCGGTCTTTCATTATATTATGGCGATTTCACTCCACTCCATTTCCATTGAGGAGGATTCATGCTCCACATCAAGCACCTACCGGTTGTGCTAAGGCGGGTCTGTTTTGCAGCGGTACTGCTGCTCGTGGCTGGACCGGCCTGGGGACAGGCGGGCAAACAGCTCATCATCAACCATTTCGTTTCCGATCCTGAAATGATCGAAGGGCATCTCGTCATCAGTGACGTGGAAGGAAAAGGCGGCACGGTCAACATTGCCATCTTCGACGAACAGGGGAATCTTGCAGGCAAGGCATCCGAAACCATCCCCTCCGGTGGAAAACTCAATGTCAACGCCGGGAAATGGGTGCTTGACAAGAAGATGGTTGGCACCATGCGCATCACCTCGACGGCGAATGTGGCCGGACAGTACTGGCAATTCTACAAGAATCCCGACCTCGGATGGAAAAACATCGCCGTGCCGGCAGCCGTGGGTCCGGGCGCGACCAAGCTGGTCTGTCAGCATTTCGTGGCCGACCCGGCAATCGAAAGTTATATCGTCGTCGCAGACGCGGAAGGCACGGCTCCGACTGTGTACGTGGAATTTTACAGCGACCAGGGTGAACTCGCCGGACAGACCAAAATCGACATCCCGAAATTCGGAAAGTTTTCGATCCAGCCACTCGCGCTTGTAGGCAACAAAAAAATGACCGGCGTCGCCTTCATTCAGACCGAGGGCGGAAAGATCACCGGCGAATACTGGCAGGTCTCGGAACGCGAGAAGTACCAGGTCGCACACGCCATGCCCGGCGGCGCGCCGCTTGCCGAGGTGATCGAAGACGATCCCATCGTTCGCGTGCAGGTGCAATTCGATTTCGACAGTGATAAAATACAGAAGCGTTCCTTCGCCGATCTTATGGAAGTGGCCAAGGCGATGAACGGCGAAAAAAACAAGGGAAAGAAGTACGAAATCGGTGGACACACCGATAACGTCGGCAAGGACGAGTACAATCAGAAGCTCTCCGAGCGCCGTGCCAATTCCGTGAAAAACTTCCTGGTGAAACAAGGCAAGGTCGACAACAACCGTCTGACTGCGATCGGTTACGGTCCCCGGAATCCGATCGTTGCCAACGACACGCCGGCAAACCGCGCGGTCAACCGCCGCGTCGAATTCAAGAAACTCTGAGAAGTCACAGGAACCATCATGAATCCAACGAAATCGCTTCTGCTCGTTGCGCTGCTTCTGCTCGTCGCCTCGCGCGTGTCGGCACAGGGCGCGGATCGATATATCGTCAACCACTTCGTGAACGATCCCGCGGTGATCGACGCACATCTCGTCATCACCGACGTCGAGGGCAACGGTCCTATCGTCACGATGAAATTCCACGACAATGACGGCAAACTGATCGGCGAAGGAAAGGAACTGCTGCAGCCCTTCGGGAAACTCAATCTCGACCCGGGCAAATATGTCAGCAAGGTGGCCAATGGCACGATCCATATCGCATCGCAGGGTGGTAACATCGTCGCGGAGTACTGGCAATTCTACAAAAACGCATCCGAGTCATGGAAGAACACCACCACGGTCGGACAGGATGCCGCAGGGTACACCAAGTTGGTCTGTCCGCATTTCGTAAGCGATCCCGATGTCGAGGTCTATCTTGTGCTGGCAAATCCCGACGGCAAGGACGCTATCGTCAACGTGGTGTTCCACGATGACAATGGCCGCGAGGTGGGCAAGGCGCGCGAAATGGTGAAGGCCAACGGCAAGATCGCCCTACAGCCATGGGGCATCGTCAAGACCAAGGCCAACGGAGTGGCGTTCATTTCCGCCCAGGGCGGCAAGATCACCGCCGATTACTGGCAGGCCGAAAAAGCCAAATCCTACCAGATCGCCATCCCTGTCGCGGGGATCTGATCTGACTATCACAACCACGGACCTCCTCTCCATCGGTGTGCTGGCTGCGGCGATTCTTGTACTGCTTGGTGCAAGCGAGTTCGCCCGGCGCCGCTTTGGCTGGCCTGACGAGGTCACACGCAAGACCGTGCACATCGTCACGGGCGTGCTGATTTTCCTCGCACCACCATTCTTTCCGCGATCGGGAGTTGTTGTGCTCATCGCGGCGTTGTTCATCACGATCAACGCCGCGGCATATTCCCGCGGCTGGCTCAGCGCCGTGCATCACACAAACCGGCGTTCCTTCGGAACGGTGTACTATCCTCTTGCCTTGCTGCTTCTCGCCATCCCGTTCTGGGACAATTACCCGGATCTCGTCGTGGCATCGATACTCGTCATGGCCATCGGGGACGGCGCGGCAGGGATCGTCGGTGAAAACATACAGCATCCCCGGCTCTACCGTGTCACCACCGACACGAAAAGTCTGCAGGGTTCCGCCGCCATGGCCGTGGGCAGTGTCGCCGCTTTGCTGCTTGCTCTAATCGTCTATGATAACCACGGACTCGGTTTCGCCGCCGCCTGGGAGTCTCATCCCCTGGCCACCGCAAGTGCTCTGCTTGCCGTGGCGCTGTTTGCCACCGGATGGGAAGCGGCCTCCTCGCGGGGACTCGACAATCTCACCGTCCCGCTGATGACCGGCATCGCGCTGCATATATGCTTCGCGACGGGCAGCGAAACCGATGTCCTGCGCTTTGCCACTGGCGCTGGGCTCGGAATGTTGATAGCGGTTGCCGCCTCCATTACCCGGATGCTGCAGCCGTCGGGCGCCGTGGCCACGTTTCTGCTCGCAACGATTGTCTTCGGTGTGGGAGGCTGGCAGTGGACGCTTCCCATCTTCGTGTTTTTCGTACTCTCCAGTCTTCTCTCGAAATGGCGAAAGCAGCAGAAGCAACGCTTCGAGCAGCATTTCGAGAAAACCGCGACTCGCGACGCAGGACAGGTAGCGGCGAACGGTTCGATTGTCGGGGTCCTCGCCGTGCTCTGGCATTTCACCGGTGACGACCGCCTCTACCTGCTCTCGCTTGTGGCCGTGGCCGTGGTTACCGCCGACACCTGGGGAACAGAACTCGGCGTGCTTTCCCGCCGCCGGCCCCGCAGCGTACGCACCGGCCGCGAAGTTGCACCTGGAACGTCCGGCGGCGTTTCCCTTGCCGGCACTATCGGCGGCATCGCAGGCGCTGTGGTCGTTACACTGTCTGCCTTGCCCTTCGTTGTTCTCACCCTGTCGCATGTTGTTGCCATCGTCGCGCTCGGTGCGCTCGGAAGCCTGGTCGACAGCCTCATGGGCGCGACCCTGCAGGCGCAGTACCGCTGCGCGGTCTGTGGAAAGGAAACCGAGAAAGCGCAACATTGCGAAAGCCAAGCACGTCTCCTGCGCGGAAGGCCGTGGCTGCGCAACGATGCGGTGAACCTGCTGTCGGCCGTCGGCGTGACCGCCGCTTCGATGCTGCTGCTGCTCTGACCCCGAGCCGCGCGCGTCTCGCGCTTCCCCCGGTTTACGCGCTTCCCCCTTTCTCTTCTCGCCCTGGAAACGTATGTTGACTGGATACGAAAATTCGTGACCGCATGCCCATCCATGCTCGCAATATCATCCCTCCCGCACGATTCGCGCACCTGCACGTTCTCGTTCTCGTTCTCATTCTCGGCTTCTCTACGGCCTGCGAGCGAGAACGCATCGTCGATCCGGGTCCCGATACCACGGCGCCGTTGCCGCCGGTCGACCTTCTGGTCGAGGGCGCGCGCGACGGTTACATTTTCATCAGCTGGATCCGCAACCGAGAACTCGATCTTCGCGGGTACGTCATCTACCGATCGGAGGAGGGCGATGCCCCACGTTTCGTCGCGGTGGACACCATCGGCGAAAACTATTTTTTCGACGAACAGCGGAGTTACGACAGCACGTATTTCTATTTCGTGACTGCCGTCGACGAAGACGGCAACGAGAGTCCGCCCTCTGATACGGTCTCTGCGCGTGCGCGCAATGTGCGGGAACCGGAAGCACCGCGAAACCTGCAGGTCAATGGCTTCAATGATGGAAGCCGACGGCTCTGGCTGCTCTCCTGGTCACCGGTGGAGGAAGCGGACCTTTCCCTTTACAGGATCTATCGATCCGATATTCCGATCGACCGCGCGGATCCCGCCCTGCTGCTGGCGGAAAGCGATGCTTCATTTTTCGATGATGTGTCGGCGGCAGCTCCGGGATGGCGCTGGTTCTATGCCGTGACGGCCGTGGATCGCGGCGGACTCGAAAGCCCTCTTTCCTCCGTGCAGTCGGATATCATCGCCATCCGGCCGACACTGCTGTCCCCGGCACACAACACGCAGGCTCCTTCCTACCCGATGCTGCGCTGGCACCGCGTGTCTGCGGCGAGTGGATATCTGCTCACCGTCTCGCTTTCGGAACGCTCCGGTGAAATCTGGAGCCGCGGCGTCGCGCAGGGAAGCGGTGACACACTTTCGTTCCGTTACGACGGACGCGCACTCTCCGTCGGTCAGACCTACTACTGGCGCGTCTCCTCGGTGACCGCGACCAACGGAAAGCCCAACGGCGTATCCGACGCCTGGCGTTTCCAGGTCCGCGACTGAGGCCTGTCCATGCGCGCACTGCTGTCTCTTCTTTTCCTGTTCTTCCTGGCCTCCGTTGCTTTCCGGCCTGCCGCGCAAGCGCAGTATCGCTCTCCGCCCCTCGCGCCCAGCGACAGCATATCGGGGCAAGCGGGCACGCTGACACTTGGCTTCGAGCGCAACGTCAATACCTTTCTGTGGGATCTGGGTGGAAGCTGGCGAAGCGGAGGAGGTCCCTGGCGTTTTTCGGCTGATGAACGTTTCCAGCGCACGCTGATCCGTACCGAGCGGTCCACCGTAAAGGACGAGCAGAGTTTCACCCTCGGCATCGAGCGCGATCTCGACGAGCGCCTCGCGGTCGTGGCATCTTTTTCCTCCTTTCTATTCTCCGACAACCGCGCGCTTGCACTCAACGATCTTTCGACGAACAAGGCGCTTGCCGGCGTGTCGTGGCAGCCATTGCCGGGAGTGTCGGTCACGCCGATGGGCGGTGTGAGTTTCGACAACCAGCAGGGCATCGAAGACCGGGGCTTCATGTACGCGGCCAACGCACGGCTGCAGGATCTCTCGATCGGAAATACCACGGCGCAGGCGGAGTGGTTTTCCGCGGCGGAGTACATCGACCCGCGCTTCCAGCAGGAACATCGCGGATCGACTGATTTCCTTGCGCAATTCGCGGATGGCGGTCTGAATCACACGCAGCTGCAGTTCCGCTCTGTGCGTCGTGAATTCTACCTTCCCTACGACTCGGCACTCGAGGCCAGTCGCGGCGTTTCCTATCCAATCGAATCCCGGGATGAACGCATCATCACCCTGAGCAACGTTCTGCAGTACCGTATGCTCGATCCCCTGCAGGTCGTCGCGAGTATCGATCTGTCACAGCGCGACATCGCACGGGCGCGAACAGAGCGCAATCCCGATGACCCTGTCCCCTTCTTCGATGCGGACATAGAGGAGTTCCGGCTCAACGGCAGCCTGCAGATCGCCTACGACAATCGCGGAGGCACGACAGGGTCGCTTCGCATGGAATTCAACGAACGCGACGAAGCACACGAAATCCTGCGCTTCGAAGACGCCAACCCCGTCAGCTTCTCCCGGCAGCAGACACTGGAACGTCAGAAGAACAACAGCATCCAGCAGACGCAGCTCGGCCTGCGCTTATCACAGGCGCTCTCGCCACGCGACACGGTGTGGCTGTCGGCGTCGACCGTGAAAATGCAGTACGACACACCGAGCGAGGAAAACTACGACGATCGGGACGAACTGTTCGTTCTTGCCGGATTGCGCTGGGCGCATCGCTTCAGTCCGCTGTTCACCGCCTCGATTTCCGGCGACGTCAATCTCCGCCACACGGTATTCATATATGCCGAGCGCAGCGCCAACAACACCTGGAATCGCGTCATCCGTCTTTCCCCCTCAACCGAGCTACGGATCGGGAATTCTTTTGTCACCAAAAA
>JAGTUZ010000160.1 GCA_018224415.1 Bacteroidota bacterium
ACCGCGCCGCTGCGCGCGCGTTTCGGCATCACGAACCGCCTCGATTATTACGACGCCGAGCAGCTCAAGCGCATTGTGCTGCGCTCGGCGCGCATTCTCGACATCGCCATCGACGAGGCCGGCGGTGCCGGGGAAATCGCCCGGCGCTCGCGAGGCACGCCCCGCATCGCCAACCGCCTGCTGCGCCGCGCGCGCGACTTCGCACAGGTGATCGGTGACGGCGTCATCACGCGCGAAATCGCCGATCACGCGCTCAACGCGCTCGAGGTCGACGAATACGGACTCGACGACATGGACAAGCGCATCCTCAACTGCATGCTCAACAAGTACGGAGGCGGACCGGTCGGACTCAACACGCTCGCCATTGCCGTCGGCGAGGAGCCAGGCACCATCGAGGAAGTCTACGAACCTTACCTCATCCAGGAAGGCTACCTCCATCGCACGCCCCGCGGACGCGAACTGACCAGCTCGGCCTATGCACTGCTCGGCAAGACGCCTCCGAGGAAAAAGGAACAGACCGGATTGTTCGCTTCGGATGAGGGAGAGTGAAACGGGTATGAATCGCTGCGATGTGAGAGAGTATCGAGTAGGAGAACGAGAACGAGAACGTACTCGTACTCGTTCTCGAAAATCCTATCCGAAGGGCCTTTTCGCGCTCATCCCGGTGCTGTTCATTCTCGCGCTGCTTCCTACGGCATGCGAAGAAAAGGCGAAGCCGGCGGTGAGCGCGATGACATCCGACCAACTGCCGACGCAGGAGAGCTGGAATTCCGCCGTCACCTTCAGTGATTCGGGACGCGTTCGCGCCATGCTGCAGGCCGGGCATATTCGCATGTTCGAGGAATCACAGGAGACCCTGCTCGACAGCAATATCGTGGTGGACTTCTTCGATCGTTCGGGTCAGCACACCTCGGTGCTTACCGCGAAGCGCGGCCGCGTCGACGACCGGACACGCAACCTCGAAGCCTTCGAGAACGTGGTGTTCACCTCCGACAGCGGAACGGTGGTGGAGACCGAGTACATTTTCTGGGACAACGCCCTGCGGAAGGTACGCGGCGACCGC
Source organism: Bacteroidota bacterium (assembly GCA_018224415.1). GTDB lineage: Bacteria > Bacteroidota > Ignavibacteria > SZUA-365 > SZUA-365 > SZUA-365. The sequence continues at coordinate 1,064 of JAGTUZ010000160.1, forward strand.
TTCGTGACAATCACATCCGCCACCGAACGCCTGCAGGGCTACGGCTTCGAAGCGGATCAGGACCTCCGGAACTACACCGTGTACGGCACCGTGACCGGCCAGGCGGAAATCGAAACGAAATAACCCGCAACAACAGTCCACGGGCAGCGTACATTCCTCGTCACATTCGGCGACGGTCCCTGCCAGTTTTCCCTGATCGGGATGTTTTTCATTTCGTGACGAGAAAGGATTTGACCGCCCTGGAAGTGGAGGTCGCGACATGAAGAACGTACCTGCCAACCGGCAGGGCATGCACATCGAGGGTCATCCCGTTCATGCCCGCATCGATACGGAATTTCGCAACGCGTTGCCCGGCGGTATTGACGATGCTCCCATGCACCGCCTCGTGCGTGAGTACAGAGAGATGCAGCAATTCCGAGGTTATCGTCGGGAATAGGGATACCGCAAGCGTGGCATTTCCTTCGGCTGCTCTTTGTACATGGACGGGGATGTCCGTGTACTCGTACAGTCCCCGTCCCTGGACGTTCATCAGCAGACGGTGATCAGCAGTGAAGCCGATGTCCGATATCTGTGAATAGTACGGATAGGTGAACGGTCTCGGAAGGCCGTCCGATATGGAAGTCCAGGTCACGCCGTCGTCGATGGAGAGCATGGCGACCTGCGAGATCTGGTTACCGGAATGATTCTTCAAATACACAGCGGCGAAGGTTCCGTCACTATTCGAGACGAGGCGGCGAAAGCGGCCGTTCAACGGATCCAAACGGATTTCCGTCCATGATTCGCCATGGTCACTGCTGGACCAGAGGAATCCCATTCCCGCGATCAACACGACCCTGTCGTTGACTCCGAGCGTCACGCCATCCGTTGTGACCGACGGCGGAAACGCCCGTTTCACCCAGGTGGCGCCGCGGTCGGAGGAATGGAGCAGGCGACCTTTTTTAATTGCGAAAATCTGACCGTGGTGTTCGGTGAGTTCGAACATCAGACTTTCCTCGCGAAGGACAACCGCCCAGGAACGTCCGCCGTCGAGGGAACGGAGCATCTCGCCGTCGTGCGTCGCGATGAGAACGACATCGTCCCGCGCGAGCATATCGGTCAGATCCCAGAGCAGTGTGAATTCCCAGGTCCGCGAGCTGTCCCGGGAAACGCGAAACTTCTCTCGATTTTCGTACATCGTGCCGTCCGAGGTAACCTGCAGATCGAGGGCATTGCCGCCGCCGCCGCCATATCCAGGATAGCGCCATTGCAGGCCGCCGTCGTCGCTCATGGCATATCGCATCGCCATGACATGGACGCGATGGTGACGCGTTTCGAAATGCTTGATATCCGTGGAGAATAATCCCTGCGTGCGGTCCTGGAGCGTGTGCCCGTGATCATCGGTTGCAACGATATCGGCTCCGAATGTCCCGTAAACCGTCCCTGCATGTTCCCCCAGGAAACCGATCTCATTGGGGAGTCGCGTCTGCGCGATTGACCAGGTCTCTCCTTCATCCGTGCTGCGAAGTAACAACCAATCATCGTCATCGATGCTCCGGTCGCAGACAAGGAGCACACCGTCACCGCATCGCCAGAATTCCAGTCCGGGGCGCACCGTCACGTTGGATGTGAATAATGTCATGACCGACGCGGTCGCAGCGGTATACTTCACGATACGGTTGTCGAGATTGACGTACACATCCCCGTTCGCCAACGGGAAAAAACGTCGTCTGTTCGTTTCTTCGAAGCCGATGCCTTCATGGCGGATCCACGATCCGGATGTCTCATCGTATCGCGCGATGGACCAGGGATCGTGTGACCAGAGCCCGCCCGTGCTGTCGAGCAGGAGGGCATTCCCCATTCGCGTGTTGGCATACTTCCCGCAGATGCTTTCCCAGCTTCCTCCGAAATCCGTCGACCGGTACACGGAATCCGTCAGGGGATTGTCGACCAGCGTGGCGAAGAGCGTCCCCTCCGCGGAAACCGCGAAGGTCCCGACCTTGCCGTCGCGAGGGGGTGGTATCAACTCGAGAGCGGAAGAGAAATCCCGGACCCGGTACACCTTGTTGTAGGAGAGGAAAAAGAGGTCATGATCGGAACATTCGATTTCGTGAACGGAGGGCACGACGCCGGGACCGAGGGGCATGCCGTTTTCGGATCGATGGACCCAGGATTTCCCGCCGGTGGTGGATACATAGAATCCATCATCCGGCCAGGGCACGACGCACAGCACACCCTGGCGCGTCACCTCGAAATCCCCGACCTGGATGCCGGCGAGCGATTCCACGCGTCGCCACTGGGCATCCAGAGGGGAAACGGCGAGAGCGGTAATGGCCATCGTCACGCCGAGGAATGCTCGAATGTTGCTGATACTCTTCATGCATGCCAGGAAGTACAGGAACGATTCATCCGAAAACATACCCCGAGGCGTGCTGACATGCAACGGACTCCTCGCTGTCGCTCCATCCGTCAGCGCAGGATCATGAACCGTCGCGCCGTCCGGCTGTCGCCTGACTGCGCATGCAGAAGATACATTCCGGCAGGCCAGGAGCCCACGTCGAGACGGCGGGGCTGTCCGGCCACGGGAAGGGTTTCGTCGTACATGGTCGCTCCGAGGAGTGAAGTGACACGCAGCCGGACGGGGCGGGGGAAACGCACCGTGACCTGCACTTCATCATCGGCGACGGTCGGCCAGACGTCGAGCGACAGCGCGGGAGAGGATGGCGGCGCATTGCGCGTCCCCAGCGTGTTCGCGTCGAGTGTGTAGAAGCCCCGCGACGGCACGCTCAGGAAGAGCGTGTTCGAGGCGGTGAATCCGATACCTACGCCAAAGGGAAAGCCGCCGTACGTGAATGTGGCAGGAAGGTCGTAGGTGATTTTTTTCCAGCTCTCTCCGTCGTTTGCGGAATAGACGATATCGGTCAGACGCGGACGGGCATCGCTGGCCATGCGGACAGCGGCGATATCGCCGCGCGTGTTGTGTGCAATACCGTAGAACGTGCGTGTCAGTGTGTCGAGAGGAAGGGGATTCCAGGTGTCGCCGTGATCGAGCGAGCGCCAGAGGATGCTGCTCGCGGAAAGGAACAAGGCACGGGTGTTGCCGAAGAGGAAGGCCCGCTCGATCGCCGGCAGCGTGCTGGATGTCCAGGTCCCACCCCGGTCGGTCGAGCGGAGCAGCTGGTCGTCGTACATCGTGTAGAACACCCCATGCGCTTCGAACAGAGAATTCGGCCTCCCGGGAATCAGATGCGCGCTCATCCATGTCATTCCGCCATCCGTCGAACGGCGGATTGAGTTGTCATAGAAAACGCCCACCATGACATCATCGGTGGCGATGACTTGCTGGATGAGGTTTTCCTGCTGTTCCGGCTGTGCTGAAAACCAGGTTGCCGCGCTGTCGCGTGACATATGCAGGTACCCGTTGACGATGCAGAGAAATGTGCCGTCGGAAAGCACCTGCAGGGCCGGCAGGGAGGTACTGCTTTCGGTGTCGCGGTATTGCCAGGTCGCGCCACCGTCGTCGCTCAACGCGTAGCTTCTGGTCAGCGCGTGGATGTGTTCCCCGCGGATTTCGAAATCCTGCACGTTGACCGCCGACAGTCCGGCGTTGCGGTTCTTGAAAGTCCTGCCGAGATCGGCCGTGGTGAGCACGGACTCTCCGCTGCCGGCGAACACCGTGCCATCGGACTCCCCGAGAAACTGCATGTAGGCGTTCCTGGAACTGTCGACGACAACCCAGCTCTGTCCCTCGTCGGATGTGGACCGGAACACCTGCGTGTACAGACCCCCATCCCCCACCCGGTCCGAGACCAGAAGCGCACCGTCGCGGTCCATCCAGAACTCGATGGTCGGATAGGCCGTGAAGGTGGATTGATACAATGTTGTCACCGCGGCCCCGGAGGCCGGGAGAAGATCGATACGCGCACCGGTGCACGCCACCAGGTCTCCGTTGGGACGGAAGAAATACCAGCACGATGAGCCGCTGGTTTTTCCGTATCCATCCCATCGCAGCCATTGCTGCGTTTCGGCATCCCAGCGCGAGAGCGACCACTGGTCGTAGGACCAGATCCGCCGCAGGGGATCGATGCGCAGGGCGTATTTACCGCTCCGGTCCGAATACTTGCGGCAGACCGACGTCCAGCTGTTTCCCGCGTCAGTCGAATAGTACACCGAATCCGTCGCGGGATTTCCCTCGAGCGTGGCGTACATCCATCCATTGTCCGCGATGCAGAACGCGCTGACCGAACCGTCACGCGGGGCGGGCACGGGTACGACGGCGGCGTCGATCGCCGGCAGACGGTATACGCGGCGCTTGCCCCGCGCATTGGTTGTGCTCCCCGCCAGAAGGAAGATGTCGTTCCCATGCGCGTCCAGCCAGTTGATGGTCAGCGAATCAAGATCCGCGCGATGTATCCAGTTCCCGCCGCGATCCGTCGAGACGTACAGTCCGTCGTCGGTCGCTCCGAGCAGGGCGAAGTTGCCATGTTCCGATGCCGCGAAATCCCGCGCGAGGAATCCCTCGAGCGTTTCCAGCCGCTGCCACTGCGCGTGCGCGGGCAGGGTGGCCGAGATGATGAGAAGAAGAATCAGGAAGGAAATGCGAAATGCGGCCCCTGACGTCATGATACCCTCCACGTGTAAAAAGGATGGATATTTCCGATAACTTACGAAGCGCGTGGAGGGAAGTCAATGGCTTGCAGGCAGCGTTTCCCGGGTGACGGAAGAATCTTGTCCGGGAGGGGACAGGGAATCAATCCTCGTCTTTCGCTCCCTCGGGGAGGCCGGGGTCGGCCATGATGACCTTTTCACGGTCCACCATGACGCTGCCGGGCGCGGCACCCTTCGGCTTGCGCACGTATTTTTTCTCGGTGTAGGCGACGGGGACGTGTTTCGCATTGCGATGTTTGCTGTAATACGCGGCGATGGCTGCGGCCTGGCGAATGGCCTCCTTCGACGGTTCACCTGGCGCGCTGCCGACCTTGATCACGACATGCGAACCGCCCACGCCGCGGGCGTGGAACCAGAGGTCGTTGGGACGCGAGTGCCGGACGGTGAGCAGGTCGTTGTTGGCGCTGTTCTTTCCCGCCCAGACCTCGAAGCCGCCTGCGACAACGAAACGGCGGAAGGGGAACGGCGCCTCGTTTTTTTCGCCCTTGGGCGTCAGTCCAAGTTCATCCATGAGTGAGTTGTGTTCCTTCAAGAGTTGCCGGAGTGCGTTCATGTCTTCCGCCGCGTCGAGCGCGGCAAGCGTCTCGTCGAGCGCCGCCAGCCGCCGGTCCATGCGGACCTTCCGCTCGACCACGTGGTCGACGGAGGCGCGGCTGTTGCGCGCCTTGTCGAAATACTGTTGCGCGTTTTCGAGTACCGTCAGCCGCGGTTTGAGGGGAATCTCCACGACCAGTCTCGGGTCGATGAAAATGTCGGGTACCACCATGCGTCCGGGCTGCGTGGGCTGTGCGTAGAGGTGGATCATCAGCAGGTTGCCGAATTTCTCGTACTGGTCGGCCTGACGCTTGAGCTGTTCGGGAGGAACGAGCTTCGAGAGGATACGCTCCACCCGGTCGCGCTCCCGCAGCACCGTCTTGCGCACGCGCTCGCGCGTGATGGTGTAGCCGCCTCCGCTGAAATGCCGGCGAAGATAGAAGGCCACGCCCTCGAGCGCGGTCGGGAAGCGCTGCTGCTCCATCGCTCCGAGATGCCGCATCTCCACGAGCGAGAAGCACACCGGCATCTGTCCGTCAAGGTACACGCGGCTTTCCCCGGCGTCGGCTTCCTCGAGGAGATGGGTGAGATGTACGCACAAGTGCGTAGGGTCCGCGTCATTGATTCCGGCGGCCTGTCGCGCGCCGTCGATGACGGAGCGGTGCAGCAGCTCCGCAGCGAAGCGCCCGCTCAGCCAGGGACGGAGTTGCTTCAACGCGTCGGTGACCGTGAGATCAGGGGTCTCGAGCGCCGCGCGGACATCATCGTCGTTGGGAGGGGAGGGCGGCGAATCGAAATCGTGAGCGGCCACCGCTGCGGGTGCGTTCATCTGTTTGTAACTGTCGAGCAGCGTCTCGCCTTCCATCAGCAGAAGGTTGGCGCGGTTCGGGAAGAGCAGCGCGTACAGCGCGCGCCCCGACGCGAGGACAAAACGCACGATGCGGTCGTCGGCGGCGACGGCGACGGAGGAGACGGTGTCTCCCACGGCATCCGGAAGAAGATCGAGCGCGTTTTTCCGTGCCCGGGCGAAGTCGTCCTTCAGCTGCAGCGACGCGAGGCGGGGAAGGGTGGAAAACACGAGATGGACAGCCTCGTCGCCGCGCACGAATTCCAGCACGAGTTCGTGTTTCTGCTGCGTGTACACCGCTTCGATACGGACGCCGCGCAGGCGTCCGTCGAGTTCCTCCGCGACGCGGTTGTATGTGAGCCAACTGGTGAACACGCGGTTGTGCGGCCTTCTATTCCGCGAGCCGGATCAGCGAGGGTTCGTAATCCTCCGGCGCCTCGTAGCCGAGCAGGTTGAGCAGCGTCGCCGCGACGTTTGCCAATCCGGGCTGTGCGACTTCCGCAAGGGACCACCGCCGCTCGTCTCCGGGTTCGAGAATGCAGAAAGGCACGGGGTTGAGGGTGTGGCTGGTCTTGGGCGTGCGCACGCCGTTCTTCTCGGTGAACATCTCGTCGCTGTTGCCATGGTCGGCGGTGATGACCACCGTGCCGCCGAGGGCGCGCACCTTTTCGACGAGCACGCCGACGCTTTCGTCCACCGTCTCGATGGCGATGATGGCAGGTTCGAGGCGTCCGCTGTGCCCGACCATGTCGCCGTTGGCGAAGTTGATCCGACCGAAATCAAAACCTTGATCGAGCAATTCCATGGACGCGTCGGTGATTTCCGCCGCCTTCATTTTCGGCGCCTTGTCGAATTCGATGCGGTCGGACGGAATCTCGACGTAGGTCTCGAGGGACTCGTCGATATAGCCCGAGTTGTTGCCGTTCCAGAAATACGTGACATGGCCGTATTTCTGTGTCTCGGAAATGGCGAAGCTGCGCACGCCGGCGGCGCAGAGATACTCGCCGATGGTGCGGTCGATGCTCGGGGGATTGACGAGGTAGTGCTCCGGAATGTGCAGGTCACCGTCGTATTCCATCATGCCGGCGTAGAGAATGTCCGGCAGCGGGGGACGATCGAATTCCGTGAACTCCCGCTCCGTCAGCGCGCGGGAGATTTCGATGGCGCGGTCGCCGCGGAAGTTGAAGAAGATCACCGAGTCGCCATCGAGAATCCGACCCACGGGTCCGTTGTCATCGGCGACTACGAAGGAGTCGAGGTACTGGTCGGTGATCTCCGCGTCCTCGGCATAGTAGGTCGACACGGCCTCGCTCGCGCTCGCGAAGGCGCGTCCCTCGCCGAGCACATGCGCGTCGTAGCCGCGCTTGACCACCTGCCAGTCGGCGTTGTAGCGGTCCATGGTCACCTTCATGCGTCCCCCACCCGAGGCGATGCGGTAGTCGAACCCATGTTCGCCGGAGATCGCCGCAAGCTTCTCCTCCAGCGGTTCCAGGTAGCGCAGTGCCGATTTCTCGTCGACATCGCGTCCGTCGAGCAGCGTATGCAAGCGGAGTTGCCGGACGCCGGCCGTGGCGGCGCGGTCGATCATCGCGTACAGATGATCGATGTGCGAATGCACGTTGCCGTCCGACAGTAGTCCGATGAAATGCAGCGTGCCCTGCTCGGTATGGCGGGACTCGATCGATTTCCAGAGATCCGTCTCGAACATGCTGCCGTCGGCGATGGCCCGGTTGACGAGTTTTGCGCCCTGCGCGAAGATGCGTCCCGCTCCCAGCGCGTTGTGCCCGACCTCACTGTTGCCCATGTCGTCTTCGGACGGCAGTCCGACCGCCGGACCATGCGCCTTGAGCTTCATGTACAGTCCCTCGGCGAAATACCGGTCCAGCTGCGGTTTCCGCGCCTTGAAAATGGCGTTGCCCTCGTATTCCTTTCCAATGCCGTACCCGTCCATGATGACCAGCAGCAGCGGTCCCGCGGGGGCAGAGTATCCTTCGATCTTCTTCAATTTGAGTTCCATGTGTCAGGTATCCTTTCATTTCGATGTTCATATCAATGTAAGAAAATCCACACCGCCGAGGGAGAATCCTCCATGCCCCATATAGCGTACGGCGTATAGCATATTGCGACAATGGAATCCCAACGGTGTGCTGAGTATCTTGTGATTCAAACAAGAAACCCGGAGGATGCGTTCGATGAGAACTCTGCTGACGGCATTGCTGATGCTCATCCTGATCGGGGCGGGGAGTGCGGGACTGCGCGCGCAGCAACGGGGCGAACCGGCGTTTGTTCCCAAGGTCGCGACGCCGGTGTTCGGGGAAGGGACGGGACCCGTCGTCATGATCGACGAAGCGCACAACAACTATCACACCATGGAAGGGCGGTACAAGCCCTTCGCGGAGCTTCTCCGCGCGCATGGCTGCACGGTGCTGCCCGGCATGCAGCCCGCGTCGGCGCCCACTCTGGCGTCCTGCGACATCTACGTCATCGCCAACGCACTCGCGGCAGAGAATGTCGATGCCTGGCATCGTCCCATCCGCAACGCCTTTGGAACCGAGGAAATCGACGCCATCGCGCGCTGGGTGCACGAAGGTGGATCGCTCTTTCTAATCGTCGACCACATGCCCTTTCCCGGCGCGATCGACAGCCTCGCAATCCGTTTCAGTATCCGCTTCAGTGACGGTTTCGCGCTGTACGGCGGCAAGCCCGGGCGCGGTCTGATGTTCACCCGCGGAAACGACAACCTGCGTCCGCACTGGATCACCGACACGCCTGTCGACGGCACGCCGTGGGCCGGAGCGCGCATCGACTCGGTGGTCACTTTCACCGGCAGCGCCTTCCAGGTCGAGCGCGCGCACGACCCCTTGCTCGTCTTCGGCGCCGGCATGGAATCGCTCGAGCCGCAGGTGGCCTGGGAGTTCGACGACAAGACCCGTCGCATCCGCATCGAAGGCTGGCGCCATGGCGCGGCTTTCGAATACGGCAAGGGACGCGTCGTCGTCTTCGGCGAAGCCGCGCTCTTCAGCGCACAGCGTTCCGAACAGGGCCTACCCATCGGCATGAACACCCCCGAAGGTCAGTGGGGCGCACCGCTGCTGGTGAACATCATCCGTTGGTTGGCTGCCCGTTAGCGCGTCTGGGGACGATGCCTGTCTGGGGACGTCGCGCATCAGCGCGAAGTCCCCAGGCATTTTTGCGCCTGTCGCGAATAAACGGTATTTTTGTCCTGATAGATACGACACGCACCTTTCAATATCAGGAAGAACATGAATCCCGTAACTTTTATCGACGATCTCAAGGCCCGGGCACAGACCCTCGGAAAGCACATCGTGTACCCGGATGCGACGGACGAACGCGCCATACAGGCGGCACGTCTCGCGACGGATGAGAAGCTGGCGAGGATCACGCTGGTCGGAACGGAAGCCGTCATCCGTGGCAAGGCCGCCGCGATCGGCACAAGCCTCGACGGCATCGCCATCGCCGATCCCGCGCAGATGCCGGAGAAGGCGAAGGAATTCGCCGATTTGTATTACGAACTGCGCAAGAACAAGGGCATGACGGAAGCGCAGGCCGCCGAGACCGTGCTGCAGCCGCTGTTTTTCGGCGACTTCATGGTCCGTACCGGCATGGCCGACGGCAGCGTGGCAGGATCACTTTCCACCACGGGGGATGTGATCAAGGCCGGACTGCACTGTATCGGTCTCAAGGACGGCATCAAGACGGTGTCGAGCCTCTTCATCATGAAATTCCCCGAGAAGATCTGGGCCTTCGCCGACTGCGCCGTTCTCCCGCTCCCCGACGCCGCGCAGCTGGCGGACATCACGATTTCCACCGCCGATAATTTCCAGGCGCTGACGGAAGAGCAGCCGCTCGTGGCCATGCTGTCGTTTTCGACCATGGGCAGCGCAAAGCACGAACTCATCGACAAGGTGCTCGAGGCGAAAGCCATCGTGCACGAGCGCCGGCCCGACCTGAAAGTCGACGGCGAAATGCAGTTCGACGCCGCGATCATTCCCGCCATCGGCAAGAAAAAAGCCCCCGACTCCGAAATCGCGGGCAACGCCAATGTGTTTGTGTTCCCCGACCTGCAATCGGGCAACATCTCCTACAAGATCGCCGAACGCCTCGGTGGTGCGGAAGCGCTCGGACCCATCGTGCAGGGACTCGCGCGTCCGGCCTACGACCTTTCCCGCGGCTGCAGCGTTAACGACATCGTTGTGACGACGGTGTTCAACGCCGTCATGGGCGCGGTGTAGGAAGAAACCAGGAAGACACGAAGACACGAAGAAAGGCACGAAGGTTTTTATGCAAGAAGGGCATCCCGGTTGGGGATGCCCTTCTCGCGTATTCCGCAATCCGTGGGTCTTGTCCGAATCCCGGGGTTATTTCATCACCACCATGCGGCGGGAGATTGTCCGTCCCTCCGCGATGAGGCGGTAGACGTACACGCCCGAGCGCAGGGCGGAGGCGTCGAACGTAACGGTATGTTCGTCGGCCTCAAGCATCCCATGATGGATCGTCTCGACCTCGCTGCCCAGCAGATCGTACACGTTCAGTGACACGTATCCAATCCGAGTGGTGGCAAAACGGATCGTGGTTGATGGGTTGAAGGGATTCGGGTAGTTCTGCGCGAGCTGGAGTCCAGAAGGAGGTCCATAGCCGACAGAAGTCCCAAACGATTTCGTCAAACGGAGCAATCGTCCAGGTCGTGTCGACGTGGACAACTCTGATTGAGTGACCTGTATGCCGTCCGTCGCTTCGACATACCAGACGACATCCTGAATTTGGGCCGCTGGCATTCCACTGAGGATATCGATGACTCCGGCGAGGTCTGAATGGGAAGCGGTGAATATTGGCAACGCACCCTGACCATCCGAGGAAAAATCAACGGCTCGCGTCAAGCTCGACGCATCGACGAAACGTATCATGTATTTGAGTGTATCACTGGCCACCCGGCTGGGAAAGCGGGATGTGCGCATGTTTGTGTACGGGTCCGCGGGATCTGGTCGCTGCCAGGTGAATGTATTAAAAGCCGTGAGATCATAGAGGAACATCTCGGTCGAATCGTCAGGTGTGAGAAGTGAGAATGGAAGCGGGGCATGCAGCAGCACGGCAAACGATTCGCTCCGCCCTTTAATGCCTGCATCAGTTGGATGCCTCGCTTCCAACCATTGTGGCTGTGATGCGTCACGAGGAATTCTTGGGATCAGTGTTACCTGCTGCTTCTTGCTGATTGCGAGCTTCGGATCGAACGGATTTGGTCCGTTACCTGGAACGGTATCGAGTTCATTCGGATACTCCGCACGGAGCGTTATTGGGGTCGCGGTCTCGATGGGATTCAGAAAACGATCGCGCGGTACAAGCTCGACCTCGAAAGGACGATGCAGATACACATTCGATGCTGCCGGGTCGGGTCTGGTCAGGTCGACAAGATAGTTGTCAAGGGCGTCGCTGCCCCAGCTGACAGGCGGGGACACCTGCGTAAGACCCTGTAACCTGGGAACAATGCTGAAGGTCACATTGCGCTCCGCTTTGCTGCTCCGGTATGTCGCCATCGCGCGACCGACGAAGAAGAGCTCTTTTTTAATAGTGTATTCGTTCGCAGCAGAGGGCGCTATGACCTGCCCAGCTATCGTGAGTCTGCTCCAGCTGTAGCCATCGGGATCGGCGCTCCATGACCGCGCGGAGGTATCCCCATTAGCGCTTGTGGAATGCACCAACAGTGTTACGTCGCTTCCAACGATGTCCCAGTTAAGCTTGATGGAATTTCCATCCATCCCGCGTAATTCGAATTGCAGCTCGTCACCTGCCGTGAGGTTGACGGGATCCGAGGAAGGGAAAACCAGCGCGACACCCTTCGTGTTGAGCATCGTGCCGTATTTTATCTTCAATCGGAACCCCTGCGCATCAGGGACAACCCGATTCGACCGAATCGTATCCGGTCCGGAGTATGCCTCGACAAACCATATGAGGTCCAGCTCCTGTGTGCCCGGTGTGCCGGTCACATTATCGATCAAATCCCCGAGCTGCTGATGAGTAATTGACAGTGCCCGGAATGTTCCGCCATCATCCGAATCGAGGATGATCTCTCGCGCTGTATCCGCCGCATCAAGAAAATGAATACGGTACATAGCCTGCGGACCGGCTGATTCCCATTGAAACTGCTCCAGATCGTCTCCCTGCATCAGGAGCAATATGGTTTGGTCCCTCGGCATGATGAGAGAGAAAGGCGTCAATGTCTGTGCGGTTGTCTGCGTGATGACAGTGACAGACGCGAGAAAGATAAGGCCGACGTGGAGAAGCGAATATTTCGAAACTGGCTTTCTCATAGTGTCCGTGTTTTTCTTTTACTTCAGTACAACCATGCGTCGCGAGAGCGTTTGCCCTTCGGTAATGAGGCGGTAGACATACACGCCCGAACGAAGGGCGGAGGCGTCGAACTGAACGGTGTGTTCGCCTGCGTCGAGAACATTCTGGTGGATCGTCGCGACCTCGCCGCCAAGAAGGTCGTAGATCTTCAGCGAGACCTCGCCACGTTTCGTAATGGAGAAACGGATGGTGGTCGATGGGTTGAAGGGGTTCGGGTAGTTCTGCGCCAAGAACAAT
>JAGTUZ010000161.1 GCA_018224415.1 Bacteroidota bacterium
GAGTACACTTTGAGCTTCTTGATGATGCGACGGCCCAGGCGATTATGCGGAAGCATCCCGCGCACGGCGTGCTCGATCACATACTGGGGATTGGACTTGATCAAATCCTTGAACATGCGGGTCTTGCCGCCGCCCGGATATCCCGAGTACGTGAAATACGACTTCTGCTCTTCACGCTTGCCGGTCAGACGAACCTTGTCGGCGTTGATGATGACCACGAAATCGCCGTTGTCCATGTGCGGGGAGAAAATCGGTTTGTGCTTCCCGCGCAGGATGCGCGCGACATTGGCGGCCAGACGTCCGAGAACCAACCCCTCGGCGTCGACGACATACCACTTCTTGTCGACATCCTCGACGCTGGCGTGGAAGGTTCTCTGGGTGGTGCGTTTGCTCATATAATGCCTTTGTGAAACCGTTTGTGACTCGATAAAATTAAACCGATCTACAAATTAACTGCCTGGGACGGAAAAAGTCAAGGGCGTTCGCAAGGATGTGCGGGATTGCCCGAAAAGACTGGGGCAGCGGCGCCAGGGTATTTTTGCCTTCGTGATGGTTTTGCTTTTTGTGCGGAAAACCGACGGCCATTATCCGTTCACGATGTTAATTATCACAGCCCGTTTTTCCCTCTCGCGGCCAACACCTATATTGTTGTGTTTGCGGATATCGCCACGGTTCCGGCGTTCGCGCGGTTCCTTTCGTCCCGACCGCCCGTCACAAGCATCACCGCCCGTCACAAGCATCACCGCCCGTCACAAGCATCACCGCCCGTCACAAGCATCCAACTTCCCTTATGAACGCCCACACCCTCCGCCGCTGCAATTGGAAATTCGAGGAACTGCGCCCCAATATCATGGGCATCGACACCGTTGTGCCGTTGCTCGATGGACGGCACGTACCGTACGTTTTCCTCGACAACGGGGCCAGCACGCCGAGTTTCCGTCACGCATTCGAGATCATGGGAGAGTTCATGCCGTTTTACTCGGGCGTGCACCGGGGTACGGGCTTCAAGTCCATTCTTGCCACACAGGTGTACGACGAGGCACATGACATCGCGGGAGAATTCGTCGGAGCGGATCTGGAAAACAACACGGTGATTTTCGTCAAGAACACCACCGAGGCGGTCAACAAGCTCGCGTACCGCTGCGACTGGCGTGAAGGCGATGTGGTGATCACAACCATGATGGAGCATCATTCCGACGATCTTCCGTGGCGGCGCCATGCGAAGGTCGTGCATGTCGGGGTCGACGACAAGGGGTTCCTGGACATGGACGAACTGCGCGCCATGTTCGAAACACACCGGGGACATGTGCGTTTCCTCGCCGCCACCGGTGCGTCGAACATCACCGGTATCGTCAATCCCGTCCATGAAATGGCCGCTCTCGCCCATGCCAACGACGCATACATGTTCGTCGATGCGGCGCAACTCGCCCCGCATCGCGGCATCGATGTGCGGCCGGATGACGATCCCGGGCATATTGACTTCATCGCCTATTCGGCGCACAAGATGTACGCCCCGTTCGGCATCGGCGTCCTTGTCGGACCGAAAAAATTTTTCGCGGAAGGCGAACCCGACATGGTCGGGGGCGGCGTGGTCGATCTCGTCGAAACGGATTTCGTCGCCTACTCCGCCCCGCCCGCACGCGAGGAAGCTGGTTCGCCGAACGTGCCCGGCGCCGTCGCTCTGGCCGCCGCGATTCACATGCTCCGCCGCGTCGGCATGGACCGCATCGCCGCACATGAGCACCAACTCGTCTCGTACGCCATCGGAAAGATGAAGGAAGTACCCGGGCTTCGCATCTTCGGTCCGGTCGAAGAACACGAACTCGGTAGCAAGGTCGGGGTCATCAGCTTCGACATGGAGGGCGTGCCGCATGCAAAGGTGGCCGCCATCCTCAATGCCGAAGGCGGCATCGGCGTGCGCAACGGCTGCTTCTGCGCCCACCCCTACATCAAGCGGCTGCTGCAGGTCGACGACGACGCGGCGAAGGAACTTACCGACGAGATCCTCTCGGGCGATCGCACCAACATTCCCGGCATGGTGCGCGCAAGCTTCGGGTGTTACAACAATCATGACGACGCCGATCGCCTGGTGGAAATGCTGCACCGCATCGCAACCGGCGATTTCCACGGAGATTACGAGCTTCACCGCCGCAGCGGCACCTACTGGCCAAAAGATTTCGATTATGATTTTTCCTCCTCGTTCCCCCATTTCTCCTTCCGTCCCACCACGGAGATCACCGACTTCACCGAAGCAAGCTGACTCGCGCGCGAGCCGTCGTTCATCGCAACACCGGGTCTCATCGCAACACCGGATCCAAGGATCCGATATTTCACCCCGGTACGGCCGGGCCGCCGCGGTACAGGAGCACGTCCACCTTCTCCAGCGTGGCCATACCGCCGCAATGCGCGCGATCAAAGATCGCTTCGAGTTCCTCGGTAAACGGAAGCAGACGCTCTTCACGGTCCGCGATCTCGATCACCAGGGGAAGATCCTCCGAAAGACGCAGAATGCGCGCTGTATGCAGACGGCTCGCGGCGCCGAACCCCTCGATGCCCCGCAGCACCGTCGCGCCCGCGAGTCCTGCCTCCCGCGCGCGCCGAACGATGTACTCGTACAGCGGCATCCCCTCGCAGCGGTCCTTCTCCCCGATGAAAATGCGCAGCAGTCTCGCCTGACCCAACTGTTCCATAAACGCCTCCGTTGTTGTCTAGAGAAGTCTGCCGATAACCATCCCGACCCAGATACCAATGATGCACAGGACGAGGCTGCCCACGATGTTGCCTGCGGCAAACAGATAGCTGCCGTCCTGCAGCAGCCGGAACGTCTCGAGAGAAAACGTGGAGAACGTAGTGAAGCCACCACAGATGCCAACCGTGAGGAATACCCGCATCCACAGCCCGGGACCGGCCTTGACCTCGGCGATCTGTACGATCAGTCCCAGCAGCAGCGAGCC
>JAGTUZ010000162.1 GCA_018224415.1 Bacteroidota bacterium
GGAGCCGTCATTGCCGGAGCCGTCATTGCCGGAGCCGTCATTGCCGGAGCCGTCATTGCCGGAGCCGTCATTGCCGGAGCCGTCATTGCCGGAGCCATCGTTGCCGGAGCCATCGCCAAGCGAGCCATCGGCGAGGCCGCCGTCGCGTATCGTGCCGGTCGAGAGATTCATATTGCCGGCATCGGGGTAGTATCCCTCGCGTTCGGCGAACGCGGCATAATTGTCGCCCAAGGGCACGGTGCCCTGGTACTCGCCGGTTTCGGGATCCGTTTTGAGCACGGCAACCACATCCCCTGTCGTCAGGCTTTGAATGGCGATATCGGCGGCGATGGGATTCCCGTCTTCGTCGGTGATCTTTCCTTTGATGGTGGCCACTTCGGCCTCGGGACGCGCGCCGCGCGGAAGCGTGATCATGTAGATGTCATTTTCGCCGCGGCCGTCTTTCTGGTTGGAGGTGGAGAAGAAGGCAAGCTTGCCGTCCGGAGTGATGCGGTAGCCCCAGTCATCGTCCGAGCCGTTGACATCCTTCCCCAGGTTCACCGGCTCGCTCCATTCGGTCCATGTGGAGGTGTTCGGGCGGACGGATTTGAAGACGTCCATTTTGCCGAGCCCGGGATGGCCGTCCGAAGCGAAATACAGCGTGCGGCCATCAGGATGCAGGAAGGGGGAACGCTCGGCGTAGGGGGTGTTGATGACAGGACCCAGATTGATGGGCGGCTGCCAGTATGTGCCCTTGCGGACGGAAACAAAGATATCCGTATTGCCGGCGAAGCTGCCGTGATGCGGCGTGTTTTTCCGAACGCGTTCGCCAACGACGCCCTGGCGGTCGGAGATGAAGAGCACGGAGAAACCGTCTGCGGTCATGAAGGCGTCGGAATCGTAATCCCGGCTGTTCACCATCGGCGGAAAGTGCATGATGCTGGACCATCCGCGCTCGGTTTTCTCGAAATAGTAGTTGTCGCCGCTGCCCATGTGACCGGCAAAGCCACCATAGATTAGGATCTTTGTGCCGTCGAAAGACAGGCCGTTGATAGTTTCGTGATCCGGCGTATTGATGCGGTCACCCAGATTGACGGCGGGTTGCCATTCGCCGTCCTTATTTTCGGCAACGTAGATGTCCAGTTTTCCCATCCCGCCCTCGCGGTCGCTCGCGAAGTACAGGCGAGAGCCATCGACGGTCACTGATGGTTTGATGTCTTCGGCCGGACTGTTGATGTTGTCCCCGAGGTTGGTCAATTCGACATCGAAGGACTCAGCCTTGAGGACGGCGATAATGATTTCGAAGCGCTGCTCCATTCCGGGGAAGCGTGTCTTGTATTTGTCGAACACCGCGGCAGCGGCGTTCCAGTCTTTTGCGTCAATCGCCGGTTTCGCCAGTCGCTGCACGGCGACAAAGGCGTCCTCGCTCGGTGCCCACTTGTCGATATACGCAGTATAGTCGCCTGCATCATCCATTTTCATGATATCCTTCGACAAGGAGCATGCGGAAAGAAGCAGAGCGGCCAGCAGGAGCATCGCAGCCGGGAAGGGGCGGTGAAATTTCATCGTTACGCTTTGTTGGGATACATGACTGCCAAGAATCAAAGGTACGAGCGGCATACCATCCGTTGCAAGGTGTTCGCCCATCCCTGCTTTTTCCCTGCCCTTGGTCGGGGCAGGCCTGGCGCACGGGGAATGCAACCTTATGGCATTGCGCGACAGTGTTCTATTCTTTAGCTTGGTTTCATGCCCTGCCAGCATTGTCAGAGGCCTGTTCCCACCTCCGTCTCGTTCCCAGCTGAGAGTTCGCCATGAAAAGTCTCGTTACTGCCTTGGTTGTTTTTTTCAGTGCTTTTTCCCTTCAGGCGCAGAATTCCGTGGACGTCGTCGATTTCCGCCAGATGGATCCGGAGTCCTGCTGTTTTGATATCTCCGTTCAGAATTCGCATACCCCTGAATCCCCACTGAATCATCTCCGGATACGGATGATCGATCCCGGAGTGACGTTCCAGCCCGGAGCGGGTGGTCCCTGGCCCACGATGTTCGAAAGCGATACCATGGTCCTGTACGGGGATGGCGGCATCATTCTGCGACCGCGGGAGAAGATGGAAGGCTTCAACGCCTGTTTCCAATTCGCTGCCGGTCATTCTCGCAGTTTCCGTGTCGAATGGCGGACAGAATACAACAACAATGTCGTGACGATCGACACGGTCCTGCTCGACTGCCAGGTGCAGCAGCTTGCCTGCGATACCGTGGCGGTACAGAGCGTGACGATTCCCCAGCAGCCAGACGGTACCTGCAGTTACGACTTCACCTTGAAGAATCTGCATGAGCCCGCAGGTGAACTCAACGGTCTCCGTCTTGTGGTCATGACACCCGGAGCGGAGTTCGTCCCGGGTTTCGCATCCGGTCCGTGGGACATCTTCGAGGAGACAGCAAGCACGATCACATTCGGGGCCTCCACAAACGCGCTCAGTCCCGGTGCCGAGCTTGACGGTTTCCGCGTCACGGTGCTTTCGCCCACGGGAACGCAGGGCAATATCGTTCTGCGATGGATCAGTTCCTTTAACGGGCAGATATTCTGTGAAGACGACGTGGTTCTCAATTGTGCCCCGACGTTCAAGCCCAGAAAGGACACCTTGCTGCTCCGGAAACAGCAGGACTGCAGTTACGACATCGGTTTCATCAACAAGCATGTACCGCGCTCGACACTCAACGGCTTCCGTTTGAGCGTCGTCACTCCCGGCGCGAGCTTTGCCAGCGTGACCGCACCGGCTGGTTGGACAACTGTTTCGCAGACCGGGCTGAACGTGCAATTCAGCAAGAGCGGGACAGCGTTGGCCACAGCAGATTCCGTCAAGGGATTCCTTGTCACCTTCAAGGCATCGAGCAGCGGGGTGGTGCGCTTCGTCTGGACAACGACCAACGGCACCAATGTGGCGACACGCGACACGGTGCAGATCCAATGCACGCCGCCGCCGCCGGTTGTCTGTGATTCGCTGCTGGTCGCCGGATTGGCGGCATGCCGCTATGACTTCGGTTTTGTCAACAAACATCAACCCACTTCCGAAGTCAACGAATTCCATATTCGCCTGCAGAACCCAGGGGCAACCATCAGCGAGGCCGAAGCGCCAACTGGCTGGGTGATAGACACACGGACCTCCACGGACATCGTGTTCAAGAATACCGTGGGGAGCATCGCTTCCGGGGCTGGGTTGAGCGGTTTTCTGCTGACATTGACGCCCAGCGACGTCGGCAACACCATCGTTTTCGAGTACTGCACGGCACTTGACGGTGCGGTGAATTGCTGCGAATTTTCCTCGGTGGAATGCGTCCCTCCACAAGAGCGTTGCGACTCCCTCGCAATCGCACCTTCGCCGGATTACTGCAGTTATTCGTTCAGCTTGACAAACCAGGCCGTTCCTGCCACCGACATCGATGCCTGGCGTCTGCGCCTCGATGATCCCGGTGCCATCCTTTGGACGGCGGAAGCGCCAGCCGGCTGGACGCTGGACACGCTCGACGAGCAGCAGCTGCGCTTTGTCAAGGATGCGGGTGTGCTTTCCCCCGGAGAAACCGCAACCGGCTTCCTGCTCTCGTTCATCCCTTCGGGCAGCAGTGGCATCATTCCCTTCACCTGGACAACCGAGCGTTCAGACCAAGACCGCTGTTCCGACACGGCGAGCGTGACCTGCGAGGTGAAGATCGTTTCCTGCGACGTGATCGACGTCGTCACCAGCACCGAACGTCCCTGCTGCTTTGATTTCAGTGTGCAGAACACACACTTGCCGCGAGGACTGATCAACGGGTTCAACGTGCAGATCCTCACCCCGGGCGTAACGCTGTGGGCAAGCACTATTGTGGATCCCGACGGCTGGACGCATATCAACAACAGCACGCGCGTCGGATGGCGGCGTACCGACGGCGCCATTCTCCCGGGTGAGACGCTTGCCGGCTTCGCTGTCTGTTACGACAACAGCGCGATCGACAATGCCGACTTCCAGATTCTCACGCAGACCGTGGAGAACGGACTCATCATCTGCGAGGATACGCTGACGATCAAATGCGACCGTGCGCTGTCTGTCGAACTTCTTCCGGGTTCGGCGCCGGGCAGCTACCGTCTGCATCAGAATTTCCCGAATCCGTTCAATCCGACAACCACGATCATGTTTGATCTCCCGGAACGCAGTGACGTCACGCTCAGTCTCTACGACACGCATGGCAGACTGGTTCTGGATCTCGGATCGGGCGAGTACGAGGCGGGAAGCTGGCAGATCACGCTCGATGCCTCGGCCCTGACGAGCGGCACGTATCATTACCAGATCCGCACCCCGGAATTCAGCGCCACCCGTTCGCTGATCCTGTTGAAATAATCGGATCGATACGTACATTTATATCAGCGCCCCTCCCATCGAGGGGCGCTGTGCTTTCCGGGCATTTTTTTCATCGATTCGTGGTTATAGAAATTCACATGATCCATGAACATCCAACACAACCGTTTCAGAGGAGCACAGATATGGCAGAGAATCAGCCCCAGGTAATCGTTCTCATGGGAAGTACATCGGATTGGGATGTGATGCAGCATGCTTCGCAGACACTGGATCGTTTCGGCGTTCCGCATCAGTGTCGCGCACTTTCGGCGCATCGCACACCGGCCGCAGTCATGGAGTTGGTATCCACCGCCGAAGGGAACGGTGTCGAGGTCATTATCGCGGCAGCCGGTGGTGCCGCGCATCTCGCCGGTGTGGTCGCTGCCCACACCCTGCTTCCGGTTCTCGGCGTACCGATGGCAAGCGTCCTCAACGGGCTGGATTCCCTCCTTTCCACCGTGCAGATGCCTGCCGGCATTCCGGTCGGAACCTTGGCCATTGGAAAGGCGGGAGCGACAAACGCTGCGCTGCTCGCCGTTGCCATTCTCGCGCGCAAAAATCCCGAACTGCGCGGCAAGCTGCAGGCATTCCGTGAGGAGCAGACGGAAAAGGTTCTCAACAGCACTCTTCCCTGAAAAGGGACAGACGCAACAGAATCAGCGTCCGAGATCCCTGGCTGTTTTTCCTCCAATTCCGTATTCGTCTTTCCCCATTTCCGATACAATCACACGCACCGATTCGGGTGGCACGGCAAGCGTCCGTGCCACCGCGTCGGTGATATTGCGTATCAGTTCCGTTTTCGTTTCGCGACTGCGTCCCTCGAGAATATGCGTTATGATGATAGGCATGGGATCTCCTGCTAAGTGCTGTTGAATATACGCATATTGTGTTGTACAATTGAAGTAGCACTTGAAATCCCGACGGCAACCTATCCGAGCACGCCATGAAACATCGCTTCCTCGTTCCTGTTTTGTTTGTTCTTCTCGTGGCTGGTGGTATCGTGCAGCCGAGACTCCTGGCGCAGCCCTCGCTGAGCGTCTCCATCCACATCCCTTCTATCGGGATCGACCAGGCGACGGAATCGTACGTCCCCTCCCCGCTTCCGGTCACGGTGACGATCTACAACACGGGAACCGTTCCGTCGCAGTCACTGAGCGCGCGCATCAGTATTCCTGCAGAGCTGGCATTGGATGCCTCGGAACAGGATGCCATGATCAAGATTCCGCTGCCGGCAGTTGTGCAGCCGAACGATTCGGCGAAAGTCCAGTGGCTGCTGGTGCCGCCTCCTTCGTTCACGATGACGAACTATCGGGTCCGCGTCTGGCTTACCCATACCGCTGTCGATTCTTTCGAGACGCAGAAGCTGTTCATTCTCCCGGCGATGGATCGGCCTGATTTCAAGATGACTTTTGGTCCCGTCCCTACGCTGCAGGTCCGTACCGATTCGCTCGGGTACGAGCAGAATCCATTTCCCGTGCTGATGCGATTGAGCAACCAGGGCGGCACCACCGTCGACAGCGTGGTCTCCCGCGTCATCCTTCCGCCGGATTATGTGCTTGACCCGATGTCGCAGAATAATCCGCAGAATTACCCGTTGCCCATTCCGCCGCCACAGGCCGGCAATCCGCGCATCGAACTGACATGGACGATCCGGTATGTCGGCGCCACTCGCGTGCCACGTGTCGATACGCTGCGTTTCCGCACGACGGGACGCGACATTGCCGGTGGACTGGTGCAGAAAGACACGATGCTGCTGATCGGCGTCAACGGCCTGTCGCCGCGCTTCAGCATCGCATTTATTGATCCCGGTGCCATGGAATATGACACGGCATCGTTTTACCGTCCTCAGCCGTATCCGCTGCAGCTTCGGATCACCAATCAGAGCGAGCAATGGATCGACCTCGTGGGACTCACGCTCGACCTGCAGGGAGATGGTGTTGCGACCCCGGACGTGCTCACGCACCCGATTCCGCTGCTGCTTGCCGGTGGACATCTCGATTTTACCTGGAATATCAGCGCCGAGCGCCGGCATGCGCCGCGGCAGCTCACTGCGGTCGTTGAGGTCGCCGACAACGATGGACGGCTGCAGTCCGGCACGCATGCTGTTGCCATCCCCGGCCGGCCGTACGCGCTCACCGTGCAGGATTACCAGGCGCCGGACACGCTGGCGGTGAACGCCGAAGGCACGGCGTTTCTCGACCAGAGGATTCCGCTGTCGTTCCGTCTGCGCAATGACACCTGGTACAAC
>JAGTUZ010000163.1 GCA_018224415.1 Bacteroidota bacterium
GGCGGCTGGTAGCCGATCACGCCGTCGAAGCGATTGGCGCCGCCTTCGGTCACACGCAGCAGCAGGCCGCCCACGCTGTCGCGTTGGTACAGCTGCGGTTCCTCCACGCGGGTGAAGATCTGCATCCGTTCCAGCCGTCGCACCAGATCGCCGATGGTCTCCGGGTCGTAGCGCGCAGGCGTGGCGATACGCGTCTCCCGCACGATCACGTCGGCGTCGGTCAGCTTGTTGCCCTCGACCGTGATCTCGTCGATGAAAAAAAGAGGTCCTTCATCGATTTCCAGGAACACGTCTACCAGCAGGATGCCGTTCTCGACCGGCGAGCCGTCGTCGCCCTCCAACGCGCCACGCGCACGGATGCGGACGTCCGCGACCGACACCTCGGCAAACGGGTATCCCGCCGCGTCATAGGCCAGCGCGATGCGCCGGAGGTCCGCATTGAGCGTTGCATCCCGGAACACCGCGCCGGGCCTCGTATCCATTTCCCGCAGCAGCGCCGCGGAGTCCAGGGCGGAGTTGCCGGTGAAGCGGATCGACCCTGTCTGCAGCGGGGGAACGGGTTCTTGTGCGTGCAATTGAGGGACGAGAACGAGAACGAGAACGAGCAGTATTTCGTGCACGTGGTGGATGTGATATAATCTTCGATATTCACTCACAGATGGGAAAATACACTTTCTCGGTGAACCCCGGGAATGCACGCCGACGGTTGCGATGGGAGAAACGATGTTCTATTTTGTCTCCTCAACATCACACAGAGGAGTAGTCCATGAGTATGATGAAGGAATTCAAGGAATTCGCCATGCGCGGCAACGTGATCGACATGGCCGTCGGTATTATCCTCGGCTTGGCCTTCGGCGCCATCGTCTCTTCGTTCGTGGCCGATGTGGTGACGCCCCCGCTGGGCCTGCTGCTCGGGGGAATGGACTTTTCGGTCATGAACATTGTGCTCAAGCCAGCCGTTGGGGAATCCCCGGCCGTGACGATCAACTACGGCATGTTTTTCCAGAAGGTGATCGATTTCATCCTTGTGGCCTTCGCCATTTTCATGGTGATCAAGGGCATGAACAACATGAAGCGCAAGAAGGAAGAGGCGCCCGCAGCGCCTGCTCCGCCGCCCGCGCAGGAAGTACTGCTCGCCGAAATCCGCGACCTGCTGAAAAACAAGAGCTGATCATCCGGTATTCATCGCCTCCCGGGTGCCGACCGCCCGTTCCGGCCGGCACTGCTTTTCCCATCATGAGCCATTCCCCCCATGCTTGATTCACTCGCCACGCTGGCCCTGCTGTTCGGTCTCGAACTGGTACTGGGCATCGACAACATCCTTGTCATCTCCATTTTCGTCGCGCGACTGGAGGAGAAGGAACGCAACCGCGCGCGATTCATCGGACTCGCCCTCGCCCTGGTCGCCCGTCTGGTGATGCTGGTGGTGGTGCTGGCGCTGGCCAGTCTCACCGCGCCCGTGCTGTTCGATTTCTCCGTGCGGGATCTGCTGCTGCTCGCGGGCGGACTCTTCCTTCTCTACAAGGCCTCGAGGGAAATCCATAACACCGTCGAACTCACCGAGGAAGAGGCGCATGCGACAAAGGCGCATACCTTCGCGTCGGTGATCACGCAGATCGTTCTGCTCGACATGGTGTTTTCCATCGACAGTGTGATCACGGCCATCGGGCTCACGTCGGAACTCTGGGTGATCATCACCGCCGTCGTTGTGTCCTTCGGCGCGATTCTCATTTTCGCGCGGCGCATCGGCGATTTCATCCTCCAGCATCCGGCGCTGAAAATCCTCGCCCTTTCCTTCCTCGTCACCATCGGCGTGACCATTTTCATGGAAGGCATGCATACGGACATTCCCAAGGCCTACATCTATCTGCCCATGGGCTTCGCCCTAATAGTGGAACTGCTGCAGATGCGCTATACGAAAAACAAACGCCTGCGGGAAGGACGGGAGACCGCCTCTCCGCTGGTGCGGACAAACATCATCCGTGAAATAGACGAACAGGCAGGACATTCATGAGCATATATCCCTACGCCTTTCCTGCGTCCGATGAATACGCGCCGTATTACGAAACATATATCCGTCTCGCACCCGAGACCGATATCCTTGACGCACTGGCCGCGCAGCTCGACACCACGCTCGCGCTGCTGGCATCGCTGACCGACGCGCAGGCCGCCTACGCCTATGCCGAAGGAAAGTGGTCGGTCAGGGAAGTATTCGGCCACGTCATCGACAGCGAACGCGTCTTTGCCTATCGCGCCCTCCGCTTCGCGCGCGGCGACCGCACCGAGCTGCCGGGCTTCGAACAGGACGACTATATCCGTTATGGCAACTTCGGCTCCCGATCCGTCGACAGCCTGTCCGCGGAATTCGGACATCTGCGCCGCTCCAACATTGCCCTCTTCGCCAGCTGGGATGGGGAGGTCCACTCCCGCGGCGGTGTCGCCAACGGCAATCCGATGACCGTCCGCGCCATTCCCTTCATCCTCGCCGGGCATGAGCGCCATCACCTGAACGTGCTGAAGGAACGGTATTTCCCCGGGATGCCGGAGTGAGTGGTTAACGAGTACGAGAATCAAGGGACCCTCGCGCCCCAGCGCGGGCAGTTGATACCGATGATTTCAACTACCCGCGCTGGGGCGCGGGGGTCCCTTCCTCTCCGCCTCCCCGCCTCCCCGCGCTTGTTTTCCTGCCGCCGTCTTCGGAATTTGGGGACATGACGCTCCGAGACATCCCCGCCGATTTATCCACGGACAACCAGGACCCCTTGTCCTTCCGGCGCATCGACCGATCCGTGTCGTTGCTGAAAGCCAACTTCCTCATGGTGTATTTCGCGGTGCCATCGGTGCTGCTGTTGGGCGGCGCGTATGTGGCGGTGTGGGGATACCACCGCCTGGTCTGGGTGCTGATGGGCGGGTACGGATGGAGTCTCGCCGCGCTGCTCGTCGGCATCGTCGTGCACGAAGCCATACACGGCATCGCGTGGAAAATCGCCGCGCGCAAGCCGACGTCCGCCATCCGCTTCGGCTTCCACTGGAAAACGCTCACGCCTTACGCACATTGCTCGGAACCCATGCCCGCGCGCGCCTACCGTATCGGGGCGGCCATGCCGCTGCTGCTGCTCGGCGTGCTGCCGTCGCTCGCCGGCATCGCGTGGGGATCCGGCGCGTTGATGGCCTTCGGGCTTTTCTTCACCTTCGCCGCCGGCGGTGACATGCTCATCCTCTGGCTGCTGCGCGACGTGCCGCCCGACGCACAGGTGGAAGACCATCCCGTGCGGGCGGGATGTTACGTGCTGCTTCCCGCGGAAGGAGAGACGGCAGCACCGCAGGCAGCACCGCAGACGGTGGCGGACAGCACGTCCTCCTCGCGTGAGGCAGAGGAACCTTCCCATCGGTACAGGAGAAAAGAAGAATGAACGGCGGTGCGACGTACCGGCACACGTATTTCGCGCAGTATCACGACTGCGACACACGGCAGCGGCTGACGGCGCTGGCGATGATGCGGTATTTCGAGGACA
>JAGTUZ010000164.1 GCA_018224415.1 Bacteroidota bacterium
ACGCGACAGCGCCACATGCGCCAGCCCGTTCGCATGCAGTGGGGATGGCGACACGCCTTCAATGGCGAAGTCCGTGATTGCGGAGGGCATGCGGGGGTGGGGAGCGGCAAGCACCGCGTCCTCGAAATCGAGTTCCCAGAGTTCTCCGCTCTGCTGATTCCCGAAGAAGATCGAGCGGCTGTTCGTCGTGATGCAATCCCAGGAATGGAAGCTCGCCGGATAGGGGACGAGGCGCAGTTCCAGATCCGATTCATGGATGAACAGAAACCCCTTCCGCGGCACCGCCAGACAGATGTGCCTGGGTACGGAGAACAGGAGTTCAAACTCCGCATACGGGACGTAGACACCGGTCCAGGACTCCCCGTGATCGTCCGACACCCACAGACCGTAGGGTGTCTGCGCGAACAGACGCGATTCCCCGAGCACGACGTGCTCGACAGGCGCGAGCAGGGAGAGGTTCAGCTCGATCCAGTTCCGTCCCGCGTCGGGGGAATGGAACCACCGATCTATCGGTCCGTTCTGTCGCGTCACCACCAGCCGCCTGTCGTCCCGCGCGAAGAAACCGCGCGTGCCTTGGTCGTCGAGAAAGCCGCTCTCGCGCACCCATGTGTCGCCGAAATCGTCGGAATGCATGACGTACGCTGAATCCGGTGGTGTGTGCCTGGTGAGCGTCACCAATCGCGAGCCGTCGGTTACGAGCTTGCCCGTTTTCCGCGGAAGCGTTTTGTGCCATTCCCAGTGCAGTCCGTCGTCGGTGGAACGCCACATCGTTGAGTCGTGGGAATCATAGAGAGTCCCGCCGACGTCGATGATGTTGCTGAGGTACTGGTAGCGATGAAGCGGAACATTCCACCAGGTGTTCCCGCCGAAGCGCCTGCCCACGGTTGGCGTTTCACTCCCTCGGACGAACAGGGAATACTTCGTCGCGATCGGCACCATGGTTCTCCACCTCGTGAGATATCGGAAGGACTGCAGACGCCAGTTCCGTTCGGTTTCGTCGAAGCGATACACGCTGCCCGATGCGATGGCGAGATGCACGCCATCGATGGCATGGAAGGAGGTGATGCCAGGGAGGGGACCCGCGACGTTCGTCCAGCCGCCCGTCGCGGACTCATACCGCACCGCACCCAACCATTCGCTCCACAGGTAGAGGCGTCCTTCCTGTGCTGCGATGCGGACGCTGTTGTTGACGGAAAATGGCAGGTCGAAGTAATCCCAGTACCGTCGGTCCTCGCTGCGGAGGAGGTAGGGCGCGGTGTCGCGAGGCACACCATAGAGCGCACCGTCATAGCGCGCCATGTCCGTGATGGGAATGGCCGCTGACGGTCGGTGCTTCGCCCAGCTCGCGCCGCGATCGCTGCTGAACCAGGTGGTGTTCCCACCGGTGATCCACAGCAGGCTGTCCTCCGCCAGCATCAGCGTGGGTTTGCGTTCCGGATGCGCGTAGGGTTGCGGATCGCGGCCGAACGCAAAGGAGTGGTAGAAGACCGTCGTGTCCGTTGTTCCGTCGAGAATGTGGACCTCCCCGCCGGAAGGGAAAACCGCCGTTCCCGTCACACGCGTCGCCCAGCGGAAGGCGCCCTCCATCAGGGACTTGCGGAACAGCCCACGGTCGGTGAGTACGTACATGTGCGTATTCGATGCCGCGATGTCCGTGACCTCGATGTCGAGCCAGTCCAGCGGTGAGCGATACGAACGCCAGTTCGCGCCGAGATCCGTGGAGAAAAGCAAGGGATCGGGGGAGCCGCTGCTGTAGCCCGGAATGCCGTACAGTGTGTCATCGAACACGAGCATCTTTTCGATGGGCGCAATGGTCGGGTCGAAGATCTGCGTGTACTGGGCGGAAAGGGGAAAGGGGGAAAGGAGAAAGGTGAAAAGGAGAACGGTGGAAAGGAGAATGGAGAAGTGTGGATGGTCATTCCATCTGTTCATTTTCTCACCTCTCGATGACGATTGGGTGGAAGGTCGTCCGTTCTCCGCTGCAAAGCCGGAGCAGGTAGCAGCCGGGCGGGACGGCGGGGAGCGATGCCTGCACGGCGTGTTCCCCCTGTTCAATGTGCCCGATGTACAGTCGCGCGCGCCTTCGTCCCAGCAGGTCGATGAGATCCAGCTCCGCTGTCCCGGCCTGGTCGATCTGTACATGGACGGTACCGCGTTCGCGCAGTGGATGGGGTGCGGCACCGAGGATGGTTAGTCCCATCGGTGTGACCGGTGCTGGTGAGACATCAAGAATGTCCTGCAGACGCAAACGGAAGATGGTGGCAGTGCCTGGTGTAAGGAACACACAGGAGGTTGATGCGGCGAACGATGGAGTATAGGGATACCCAACCAGCAGCTCCGGCAGCGGCACACTGCGCACTTCGCCGTCCGTGTCATGGATGAAATACAGCGAATCATGGCCGACGATGCAGAGATGCTCATTCCATCTGCCGACGATACGTGCCTCAGGCAGGCGTTCGGTGAGCCGCGTGTCGCGCATGCGCCCGTCCGGCAGTCGCTGCCAGATGCCGGAGGCGGATTGCAGGAAGAGGCTGTTCTCCGTCAGCGTCGCGGCAAGCAGGGAATCATTCGCAGGCGTCTGTAGCGTGTCCCAGTTCCGTCCTTCGTCTGAAGAGAACACTGAATGCGGCCAGGAATGGAAGAGGATATCGCCACGACGATTGAGGGACAGTTCTCGGGGAGCACTGCTGGCGACGGGAAGCGTCAGCAGTTCGTTCCAATGTGCACCATCATCATTGGAGAGGCGGAGGGTATAGATAATGCCGGGGGGGAGGTACCTGGACGATCCGAGCAGAATCAGACTCTCGTTTGTCCCGAGCTCGTGGCTTCCCGGCGGAATAGAGTCGAGAAAGACCCAATGTTTGCCGTCGTCGGAGGAAGTTTCGAGCCAGGAAGAGTCCTTCGGCAACCGTCCTTGCTGCACGCGGATCAGGCGGCCATCCGGACGCGCCGCCATCGTCCAGCTTGCCTCACCTTGCGCCAACCAGCTGTCTCCTTCGTCGGGAGAGAAGCGGTTCAAGTCGCCGGCGAGGTAGCGGCCGAACGCGACGAAGGAGATGCCGTACTTCGTCCAATGCGAGAATTCCACCTGCCGCCAATGCCTCGGGGAGGATTCGTAGCGGTAGCACCCACTCGCATTGTTCGCCAGCAGACAGGCGGGACCCGGAAACAGGGATGTCAGGTTGGCGTTTCCCTCGGACAGGACTTCCCAGGAAACACCTTCGTCCGTACTGCGAAACGCTCCCTCGACGGTGTGGATCAACAGTTGCCCGTCTGTCGAGGCCAGGGCTGTGACGCCGGGGGAATAATGACGGTCGGAATCGCCGACGGGGAGGTCCGGCATCTGCTGCCAGCTCTGTCCCCGGTCAGTCGAACGGCGCAGGCCCTGCACTTTCGGCGAGGATGCATACAACGCGCCGCGATGCAACGTATAGGTCTCCTTGCCGGAGGAGTCATACCATCCGAAAGGATAGGCACATGCCGTCCAACTCGCGCCACCGTCGTCGCTGCGTCGCAGG
Source organism: Bacteroidota bacterium (assembly GCA_018224415.1). Taxonomy (GTDB): domain Bacteria; phylum Bacteroidota; class Ignavibacteria; order SZUA-365; family SZUA-365; genus SZUA-365. The sequence continues at coordinate 3,519 of JAGTUZ010000164.1, forward strand.
CTGTCGCGGTCGAACAGTGCGAAGAGCGATGTGCCGTCGTGGAAGAGCAGCGCACGGAAGGGGCCATGGTGCAGATGTTCGAAATGCGTACCGCCATCGGTCGAGCGGTACAGGTCCTCGCGGGTGTGCATGAAAAGCGTGTCGCCGATGCAGAGCAGGTCCTGCGCGGGAAGGATATCGGCATTGCGGAGATGAAAATCCTCATTTCCCCGGTCGCGGGCGAACAGTCCTTTATTTCCCGTTGCCATGTACAGCCGCGTGCCGTCGTAGGCGAACACAGGTCCGAAACGCGCGTCGCTGGCAAGCGCCCGCCAGTGCTGCCCGTCTCCCCCCGCGACGTGGATGACCCCGTCGCACCAGGCGATAATCGAATCGCCGAAGGCGGTCAGGCCCGAGGCCGAAACCGGAGCGGGATAGACCTCTTCCCAGTCCGATTGCGCGGTGAGGGGGCTTACGAGTACGAGAACGAGTACGAGTACGAGAACGGGAAGAGAGGAGAGTCGAACGATAAACCGCATGCTCGCTCCAATGCAGAGTGTTTCACCACCAGTCGACACGTCAGCGGTGCGATCGTTCCCCCGACAGGAACAGAGAGGAGGATGCGAACAGCCTCCCGCAGTGGAGTCAGGAGGGCCGGGCTACTGTCCGCACTTCAGCTCGTCGGGGGAGTTGACACCCGCGGGCAGTTCGGCTTCCTCGACGAGCATGATGGGAATGTCGTCTTCGATGCGGTATTTTGCGCCGCAGCTGGTGCAGACGAGGACGTTGTCTTCGAGGCGGAGGTCGGACTTGCCGACGGGACAGACGAGAATGTCGAGAAGGTCCTTGCTGATCATGTCATTCCTTGACGTGTTGAAAAAAAGAAAAGTAGGACGAGGAGGGCGAAAAAACAATCGCGCGGCGGACCGGAGTCCGCCGCGCAACTGTGTCTTGCAGGAAAGGAAAAATCAGATCCGCTTCACGGAACATCCGTCGGGCGGAATATCCGCTTCGCGGATTTACTTCTTGTCGTCGTCGACCACTTCGTAATCGGCGTCGGTGGCGCCGGGCTCGGAAGCGTCGCCACCCTGCGAACCGCCGTCGCCTCCGGGAGCGCCCTGCGGTCCCGACTGGGCGTCGCCGGCCTGCGAGGCGTTCTGGTACATCTTTGTTGATGCCTCGTTCCAGGTCTTGTTGAGCTGCTCCATGGACGCCTTGATGTCGACGGAGACGCCAGACTTGATGGCCTCCTCGAGCTTTTTCGCATCGGCCTCGAGACGCTCCTTCGTTGGCGCGTCGAGCTGCTCCTTGAATTCCTCGAGCTGCTTGCGTGTCTGGAAGAGCAGATTGTCGGCCTGGTTGCGCGTGTCGATTTCTTCCTTGCGCTTCTTGTCATCGGCCGCGTGTTCCTGCGCGTCGCGTTTCATTTTCTGCACTTCGTCGTCGGAGAGTCCGCTCGACGATGTGATGCGGATGCTTTGCTCCTTGCTCGTGGCCTTGTCCTTCGCGGCGACGTGCAGAATGCCGTTGGCGTCGATGTCGAAGGTCACCTCCACCTGGGGCACGCCGCGCGGTGCAGGGGGAATGCCATCGAGATGGAAGCGTCCGAGCGTGCGGTTGCCGGCTGCCATCGGACGCTCGCCCTGGAGGATATGGATCTCCACCGAGGTCTGGCTGTCCGAAGCGGTCGAGAACACCTCGCTTTTTTTCGTGGGGATCGTTGTGTTGGCCGGAATCAGCGTGGTCATCACGCCGCCCAGCGTCTCGATGCCCAGCGAGAGCGGAGTGACGTCGAGAAGCAGCACGTCACTGACGTCGCCGGCGAGTACGCCACCCTGAATGGCCGCGCCCACGGCAACAACCTCGTCGGCGTTGACGCCCTTGTGCGCTTCCTTGCCGAAAAGATCCTTGACGGTCTGCTGCACACGCGGAATGCGTGTCGAACCACCCACGAGAATGACTTCGTCGATTTCACTCGGCGTCAGGCCTGCGTCCTTGAGAGCGGTCTTGCAGGGTTCGACGGTGCGGCGGATCAGATCGTCGACCAGTTGTTCGAACTTGGTCCGCGAGATCGTGGTGTTGAGATGTTTCGGTCCCTCCGCCGTGGCGGTGATGAACGGCAGGTTCACTTCCGTCTGCATGAGTGTGGACAGTTCCATCTTGGCCTTTTCCGACGCCTCGCGCAGGCGCTGCAAGGCCATGGGATCCTTGCGCAGATCCACGCCTTCGGCTTTCTGGAATTCATCGGCCAGGAAATCGATCAAACGGTAATCGAAGTCGTCGCCGCCGAGGTGGGTGTCACCGTTGGTGGACTTGACTTCGAACACGCCGTCGCCGAGTTCGAGGATGGAAATGTCGAACGTTCCACCGCCAAGATCATACACGGCGATTTTCTGCTGTGCGCCTTTTTTGTCGAGTCCGTACGCCAGTGCCGCCGCCGTTGGTTCGTTGATGATGCGGCGAACGGTGAGTCCCGCGATTTCGCCGGCATCCTTTGTCGCCTGGCGCTGTGCGTCGTTGAAGTATGCCGGAACGGTAATCACTGCTTCGGTGATCTTCTCGCCGAGATAATCCTCCGCGGATTTTTTCAGGGCCTGCAGCACCATCGCACTGATCTCGGGTGGAGAGTAGATGCGGTCGTCGATCTGCACGCGTGCCGAGGCGTTCTCGCCGCTGATGACCTGGTACGGCACTTCCGCGATCTCGTTGGACACTTCGTCGAAGCGGCGTCCCATAAAGCGCTTGATTGAATACACAGTGTTCTGCGGATTGGTCACCGCCTGCCGCTTGGCTGCGTTTCCAACGACACGCTCGCCGTCCTTCTTGAAGCCGATCATGGAGGGCGTCGTGCGTCCCCCATCGGAATTCGGTATGACGGTCGGCGTGCTTCCTTCCATGACCGCGACCACCGAGTTGGTGGTGCCCAGGTCAATGCCGATAATTTTACCCATTTGGTTGTGTCTCCTTGATTCAGAAATTCTATCGTTACGTTTTCAAGTGTCGTAGCGTCCGCCGTCGTCAGCTGATGTCGATGTTGATTTCGCGATCCTGCGGCGCACTCTTCTTGCCGATCGTGACCGTGAGGATGCCATCGGCCATCGCAGCCGAAATATTCGAAGGGTCAATGTCCTTCGGCAGGGGAATCTCGCGCTGGAACTCTCCGAAGGAGCGCTCCATCCGGTGAAGCGTCACGCCATCGGTCTGCTCGGGAGCGGCCTTGTTTCCGCGCAACGTGAGTACGCCGTTCGCGATCGAAAGCGAAATGGAATTCTTGCTCATGCCCGGCAGTTCGGTCAGTACACGAACGGAGTTTTCGTCGCTGTAGACGTCCACGCGCGGTTCGAATCCCTTGCCGAATTCGAAACTGAAGGTCTCGGGGAATTCATTGGCGATCTGTCGCATACGCTGGGAAAGATTTTCCAGCTCTTTCATCGGGTCGAATTTGTAATGAGGCATGACATGCTCCTGTTAGTGAATGCTTTGTATAAATGTGGCAAATACCGTACCAAGAATGCGTGGAGGGTTGCCAAAGGGTCAGTGAAATAAACATCGAACTTGTTGGCAGACAGTTCTGACATTATGGCGGAAACACTGACTGACATATCGGCAGGGCAAATTTTTTTCCGGGGGTGGTGTCCTTTTGTGATACAGACATGGAAATGCTACATTTCTGTTTATGCTAAAACTGGAATCAGAACAGAATAAAATTCCGCTGTCGCGTGTATTCATCGCAAGTGGAATCCTCGCGGAAGAGACATGAATCACCGTTCGCAAATGGCTCATGACGACACACGTCCCTCGCCAGCTTCTCCGGGCTCGCGTCTGACGCAGCTCACGGATCTGCCGGACACGCAATTGTTTCGCCGCATCGGAGAACTGGCGAAGGAAGAAGGTGTGCGTGCCTACGTTGTGGGCGGGTATGTGCGGGATTTGTTGCTCGGACGCGGGACAACGGACATCGACATTGCGGTGTCGGGCGACGGCGTCGCGTTTGCGCACAAGGTGCGTCCGGCACTTCACGCTTCGCGTGTTGTGTCCTTCGAGCGCTTCGGTACCGCGCGTCTGCAGGTCGAGGGAAGGGAAATCGAATTCGTGGGGATGCGACGGGAGGAGTACGTGGAGCAATCCCGCAAGCCCACCGTGGCGGCCGGCAGCATCGAGGACGACCTCGCGCGGCGGGACTTCACCATCAACGCCATGGCGGCCTCGCTCATGCCGGAAGATTTCGCATCCCTCATCGACCCATACGACGGACGAGGGGATCTCGAGCGCCGGCTGCTGCGCACCCCGCTTGATCCTGCCTCGACCTTCTCCGACGATCCGCTGCGCATGATGCGTGTGTTTCGCTTCGCGGCGCAACTGGATTTCCACATCGATGCCGATGCATTGTCCGCCGTGCGGAGCATGCAGGAGCGTATCGGTATCGTTTCGATGGAACGCGTGCGGGACGAGTTTCTCAAGATGCTGGCCGCGCCGCGTCCCTCGGTCGGCATGGCACCGATGATGGAAGCCGGACTCCTTCAGCATGTCTTTCCTGAATTCCACGCCCTGGCGGGCGTAGACCAGCGCTCGGTGGAATATCCCGACGGCGTGCGCAATTTCCATCACAAGGACGTCTTCTATCATACGCTCACGGTGCTCGACAACCTCTGCGAGGTCAATGACGACATCTGGCTCCGATTCTCCGCCATCCTGCACGACATTGCCAAGCCGAGGACGAAACAGTTCGTCGAAGGAACGGGATGGACCTTCCATGGCCACCCCGAGATCGGCGCGCGCATGGTCAAGCGGATATTCGAGCGGATGAAGCTGCCGATGGAACCCGTGCCCTTTGTCAGGAAGATGGTGTTGCTGCACCTGCGACCGATCGCGCTCATCAACGAGGAAGTGACCGACACCGCCATCCGCCGTCTGCTGTTTGACGCGGGGGAGGACATCGACAGCCTGCTGGAGCTTTGTCGCTCCGACATCACGTCGAAAAATCCCAGACTCGTACGCCGCTACCTACGGAACTACGACCTTCTGGTCGCACGCATGCGCGAAGTGGAGGAGCGCGACCGGCTGCGCAACTGGCAGCCGCCTCTGGACGGCGAGACCATCATGCGCGTGTGCGGACTCCAGCCCGGCGTCGCCGTGGGCGTACTCAAGACACGCATCGAAGACGCCGTGCTCGACGGCATCATTCCAAACGAGCACGACGCTGCGATGGAATACCTGCTTTCGATCAAGGACGAAGTGCTCGCCGGCCCGCTCGAAAAGAAACCGAAATCGAAAAAAAGCCAGATGGAAAGCCTGCCGGATCGCCTGCGGGGAGTGGAATGAGCTGTTGCGGGAAAACGCTCACGCGCGGGCACAGTAACTTCGGAAGCCAGGCAGCTGTCATTCATGAATGAAACTTTCACATCCGTTTTTCGTTTCAGGGGAGGTGTCATGACGGATCCACACCGAAATTCCCGACCAACATTTATTACCACGCTCATGAATCCACGAAGATTTTTCCTCGTGTCCGCCCTCGCCGCGCTCATATTCGCCCCGTCGGCTCCGCAGCCCCTCGCTGCCCAGGACCAGCAGGGCTACTCGCTCGAGCGCTGCATCGAGACGGGAATGAAAAACAACATCGAAACCCTCCGTGCGCGCAACGATGTGCGTCGGAGCGCGACCTACAAGACCGAAGCCTACGGTCAGTTCCTTCCCTCCGTGCGCGGCAATGCGACATGGAGCCGCTCGGACGAAGAGCAGCTGGCCTTCCGCGCCGACAACTTCTTGCGTTCCCGAAATTCCTACAGCTACAACATGCAGGCGGGACTGACGATATTCGACGGCATGCGGAATTTCAACACGGTCGACCAGAGCCTGCTGCAGCACGAGGCCGCGGAAGCGGGCTTCGCGCACATGAGGAGCTATATTGTCTTCTCCATCCAGCAGGCTTTTTACAACGCCCTTCGTGCCGCACAGCTCACGCGGGTGGCCGAAAGCAACCTGGAGCGCAGCAAGGGTCAACTCGAGCGCATCCGGGAAATGAACGTCGTTGGTTCGGTACCACAGGCCGACGTCTACCGCCAGCAGGTCGTGGTCGGCAATGACGAACTGGCGCTGATCGAAGCGAACAACAACGCCCAGAACGCGCTGGTCGACCTGCAGGCGCTGATCGGACTGACACCGGTTGCGGATTTCAAGCTGCGTTCCGATGGAGTGGAGGATGCCGTCGCGCTTGAGGACGTCGCTTCCTTCCGGGCCGGGCTTGGCGAGTTCGCCCCACTCGTCCGTGAAGCGGAACAGCGACGCAGCGACTTCCGCCAGGCGGAACTCGGTGTACGTTCAGCGGACAAAGCCGTGTCGGTTGCGCAGGCGGGACACTGGCCGACGCTGACTGCCTTCGCGCAGTACAACTGGAACAACCTCGAGCTGGCGGACTTCATGCTGTACGACCGTTTCATTTACGGTATGCAGCTGTCCGTGCCGGTGTTTTCGAACTTCCAGGTTTCCTCCACCGTGGAACGCAGCGAACTGCAGCGTCTCGACAATGAGCTGATGCTTGAACAGCTGCGCCGGAGTATCGCGACCGAGGTCATGAAGGCGCTCAACGCATTGGAGGCAGCGGAGAAAAACGTCGATATCTCCGCAAAGAAACTGCAGTCCGCGCGCGAGGACCAGCGCATCGCCAGTGAGCGATATGACCTTGGTGCCGGCACGCTGCTCGACTTGACCACCGCCAACGCCAATCTTACCATGGCCGAGTCCGACGTCGTCAACGCGACGTTCAATTACCGCACGGCCCGCAAGCACATCGAATACCAGCTCGGAAGAAATCAGAACTAACAGGCAAGCAGAGGCAATCCCATGGCCAAAAACGGGAACAACAAAAAGAAGAAAAAGATCATCATTTTTTCCGCGCTCGGGGCTCTGCTCGTGATTGTCATCATCGCGGTGGTGATCGGCAGCGGCAAGGACGAGGTTATTGTCGTGCAGACCGAAAAGGTCGAGCGGCGCACCGTCACGCAGGTCGTCGAAGCGACAGGGAAGATCCAGCCGCAGACGCAGGTGAAGATCAACGCCGAGGTGTCGGGAGAAATCATCGAACTGCCCGTCGAAGAAGGCGATGCGGTTCGGAAAGGCCAGCTGCTTGTGCGCATCAAGCCTGACCAGTACGCAGCCCAGCGCGACCAGGCCATCGCGAACCTCAATCGCATGAAGGCCATGCTCGTCCAGCGCGAGGCGGATTTCCGCAAGGTGGAAAGCGAATACAAGCGCCAGCAGGAACTCTATAAAAAAGGACTGATCTCCGAGTCCGACGTCGAGTCGGGAAAGAGCATCTACGAGATCGCCAAGGCAAACGTCGACGCCGCCCGCTTCGACGTGCAGAACGCCGCGGCCAGCCTGAGCCGGACGCGCGAGGATCTCGCCAAGACGGCGATCTATTCGCCCATCGACGGCGTGGTCACGCAGCGCATCTCCAAGCTCGGCGAGCGTGTCTCCGGCTCCAGCTTCACACAGGGCACGGAGATCATGACTGTCAGCGACCTGTCTGTGATGGAGGCCCGCGTCGAGGTCAACGAAAATGACGTGGTGCTTATCAGCATCGGTGACACCGCCCGCATCGACATCGACGCGTATCCGGACCAGATTTTCATCGGCACCGTGCACCAGATTGCCAACACCGCGACCACCACGGGGCTTGGGACGCAGGAGGAGGTGACGAATTTCGAAGTGCGACTCATCGTTGATGCGTTGGACAAGGAATTCCGTCCGGGCATGTCCTCTTCTGCAAAGATCCGGACCGAGACGCGGCCGAATGTCATCACCGCGCCACTCCAAAGCGTGACCACCCGTGAGAAAAAAGAGCGCTCGGAAGAAGTCGATGAGGACGAGGAGTTCGCCGACGTGCAGATCGAAGGCGTCACCGACAGGGAACCGGTGACACGCGAAAAGCCACAGGAGGTTGTCTTCGTCGTGCGGGAAGGGCTTGCCCGAAAGATCCCGGTCACCACGGGTATCAGCAGCGACGCGTTTATCGAGATCCGCGAAGGACTCGACGTCGGCGATGAGGTGGTCAAGGGCAGCTACCGCGCCATCAGCCGGGAACTTAACGACAGCAGCGCGGTGCGTGTGGACAACAAGCTGTCTCAGCGTCGCATGTTCAGCAACTAACGGATGGTACCCATGCCGCTCATTCACATCAAGAACGTTGTCAAAACCTACGACATGGGCGCGGAACTCGTGCACGCGCTTTCCGGCGTCTCCGTCGACATCGAGGCGAACGAATACGTTTCCATTATGGGTCCGTCAGGATCCGGAAAGTCGACGCTGATGAACGTCATCGGCTGTCTCGACACACCGACGTCCGGTCTCTACGAGATCGAAGGGGAAAACGTCGGGGATCTCGACGACAACCAGCTGGCGGAACTCCGCAACAGGAAAATCGGCTTCGTCTTCCAGACATTCAATCTCCTTCCGCGTTCCACCGCGCTGCACAACGTGGAGCTGCCGCTGATCTATGCCGGCGTGCCCTCCCATGATCGACGCGCGCTCGCCGAGCAGGCACTGGTCTCCGTCGGTCTCGGAGACCGCATGACGCACAGACCAAATGAGCTTTCGGGCGGACAGCGGCAACGTGTCGCCGTTGCGCGGGCGCTGGTCAACGATCCGTCGATCATCCTGGCCGACGAACCCACGGGCAATCTCGACTCGAAAACCGGCATCGAGATCATGCAGCTCTTCTCCGACTTGCACCAGCAGGGCAACACCATCATCATCGTCACGCACGAAGAAGACATCGCCGCGCACTCGCATCGCATCATCCGTCTGTTCGACGGCAAGGTCGCCAGCGACGTACCTGTTGCAAACCCGCTCGTCTACCAGAAAGCGTAAGCACGTCACAAGCACGGACAGGACACCATGTTCCGGTTCTATGAATTCAAGGAAGGCTTCCGCATCGCGCTCGTCGCGATCTACGCCAACAAGATGCGTTCGGTGCTGACCACTCTCGGCATCGTCATCGGCATCGTGGTTGTCACGCTCATGGCCACGGTGATCGAGGGTATGGGTACGGCGCTCGATAAAAGTATCTCCTCGCTCGGTACCGACGTGTACTACCTGAGCAAGTGGGACTGGTTTGGCGGCGAATGGTGGAAGGCCCGCAACCGCCGCGACGTGACCGTCGAACAAGCGGAGGAGCTTCGCGAGAAACTGGCCATCGCCGAAGCGGTGGTACCCGTTGCGAGTACCTGGCAGAAGACGTTCAAATACCGCAACCGCTCCGTCAAGGGAAATGTCAACGGCACGGTACCGGACTACGAAGTCACGTCCGGTGTCGTGCCCGCGGAAGGACGCTTTTTCAACCTCTATGAATCCAATGCCGGACGTCCGGTCTGCATCATCGGCCATGATGTGGCGCGGAACCTGTTCGAACGCGAGGATCCCATCGGCAAGACCATCAAGATCGCCGGCTACAGCTATCGCGTGATCGGGGTGTTCGAGAAAGAAGGGGATTTCCTCGGTACAAGCATGTTTTCGAAAGACACGCAGGCGTTCCTCCCCTTGGAGAATTTCCTCAAGGTGTTCGGCAGCAACCGCAGCATCGACATCCATGTCAAGATGCGCGAAGGAGTGCCGAAGGAGGACGGAAAGGAAGAGATGATCGGCATATTCCGGAGTGTCCGTCGCGTACCCGCAGGTGAGGAGAACGACTTCGGCATCAATACACAGGACTTCCTCAAAGAGGTTTTCGACAGTGTCGTGGGAACCATCGGCATCGTCGGCTTCCTCATCACCTCGCTGTCGCTGCTGGTCGGTGGCGTGGGCATCATGAATATCATGTTTGTCTCCGTGAAGGAGCGCACAAAGGAAATCGGCACCCGCAAGGCGCTTGGCGCGAAACGGCGTTCCATCCTTATCCAGTTTCTCATCGAAGCGGCCACCATCTGCATGATCGGTGGGCTCATCGGTCTTGCCGTGTCCTTCCCGCTCAGCCTCATCATCAACGAGATCCTGCCTTCAAGCATGCCGCTGTGGGTGGTGGTTCTGTCTCTTTCCATTTCCATCGCGGTCGGACTGGTCTCGGGCATCGTGCCCGCTTTCACCGCGGCGCGCATGAATCCCGTCGACGCGCTGCGGTACGAGTAACCGCCCTCATGCGAGTGAGTGGCTGCGGACAGCCCCCATTCCACTGCGGGAACAGGGAAATTTCCTTTCTGTTTTTGCTGCGATCTTGGTATACTTCGGAGTGCTTGAAGTATGGTTCGACACAATGAAGAATACCAACAAATCGCCTATATCCACATCCGAATCTTCGGACGAATTCCTGTTCTGTCTTAATTGCAATGACATGGACGACCTCGCGATCAGTGAGGAAGCTCAGGATGTCGAGCAGCTTCGCCAGCGCTTCAGAAACTGCAAGGAGACGGGCCGTTTCGACGGCGATCTCTGTGCGCGGCTGTTCGTCGTTGACGACGGCATTGCGACCCCCCCCCAATGGACCGATGAAAGCGGGTTGTAGGTTGGCGGCATGAAAGCAACCGCACTGTTCCTGCTGCTGTCGTTGCTGCCGTTGCTTGTCTCCGCCCAGTCCGGGGAGGATGCGGGCAACGCGGGGCGCTTGCTGTTTGCTCCGCTGATCGCACATCATGTCGAGCCTCGCGTGGGATTCTCGCGTTTGGTCGACGAGGAGCGCCTGCGCCTCGACATCGGCAATTCCATTGACCTTTTGACGTACAAAGACATGTTGGGTGCAGACCGCTTTGCGGTTGGCGCGGATTTCTTCACCTGGACCTCGCTGCGGCAGGAAAAGGATTTCCATTTCCCTGTGGATGCCGTCGACTATCTCTTCGGCATCAACGCGACCTGGAAAAAAGTGATCGACGCCTCGTCGACGCTCTCCGCCCGGCTCCGGTTGAGCCATATCAGCGCGCATCTCGTCGACGGGAGCTTCGACCCGACCACGGATTCGTGGCGCCACGGCGTTCCGTCGCGCGTGTACAGCCGGGAATTTTTCGATCTCGTTGTCGCATGGGAGTATGACACTTGGCTCCGGCTTTACGGCGGCGGACAGTACGTCTACCACATCGATCCCGCCGACCTCGGGAAGCTTGGCCTTCAGGGCGGATTCGAAACCGTCTGGCGCGACGCCGCAATGAGCGGCACGCACCTCTACGCGGCGTACGACCTCAGAATGCTTGACAATGGCGAAACGCGCGCGGCACATGGTTTCCAGGTCGGAGTGAAATTCGGGCCCTGGCGCGGCAGCGGACTCAACCTGTTTGTTGCCCTGTATGACGGGCCCAGCCAGCATGGCGAGTATCACGACCGACGATGGTCGTATTGGGGTCCCGGCATGAACATCGATTTCTGAACCAATACGCGTCACGATGAATCATCGAACATTGCCGAAGTCCGCGCATCCGCTGCTCCGGCATTTGCGGTATCGTCTGCATTCACGTCTGCCCCGCCTGTATCCCGGGGCACTCTGCCGCATCGCATCAGACGAGGCCGTTGCAATCACTATCGATGACGGGCCGTCTGCTGCCACGCGGACCCTGCTCGACGCGCTGCGGAAAGAGGACCTTCACGTCACGTTTTTTCTGACCGGGTCTGCTGCGCTCGAGCATCCGCGACTCGTTCGGGCGATGCTCGAGGCGGGACATGCGATCGGAACGCATGGACACGCACATGACGATCTCTCACGGCTTGAAGCAGACGCCGTTGCCAGTGATATCCGGCGCAGTGTAACCGCGCTGACATCGGCCGCCGGCCGGGCACCTGAATTGTTCCGTCCGCCATACGGCCGCCTCAATCCGGCACACCGGCATATTGTGACAGAGTGCGGCTGCCGTCTCGTTCTGTGGAGCAGCCTCCCCGGTGACTTCGATCCTTCGGTGTCCGTGGCGGAACTGCGTCAGCGCCTCGACCGTCTTCGAGCAGGCGATATCGTGGTTCTCCACGACCGCGAGACGACTGCCGACCGGACGCTTTCCTGCATCCATCATCTGGGCAGCCTCCTGCGAGACAGGGGATTGCGCACGGCCACACTCTGAGGAAAGGACTCGCTTCGTGCTTACCGCACTGTTTGTACTCTTGGCTTTGTATTTGCTGAAAATTCTCATTTTCATCAGCGGCGCGCGGCGTGCAGACCGTCCGCCCGTAAGCGCTGCGGCAGGCGTTGCGGCGATCCCGGCTATCCTGCCACCTGTTTCGGTACTCGTTGCGGCGCGCAACGAAGAACAGAACATCAGCAGATGCTTGGAGGCACTCAGCGCGCTGCAATATGACGGGGAGATCGAAATCATTGTCGTCGACGACCATTCGACAGACGACACACAGCGCATCATGCATGATTGGGCGGGACGCGATTCCCGGATACGCGTGATGCAGCCCGGAGAGCAGATCGCGGGATTGCGTGGCAAGGCAAACGCCATCGCACAGGCCATCGAACAGTGCAAGGGGGAGATCATCCTCACGACCGATGCCGATTGCGCGGTTCCGCGTGCCTGGGTGAAGGAAACCGTCGCCCAATACGACGGGGACACGGGCTGCGTCTGCGGATACACACTCATCTGCACGGATTCGGTGTTTGCCGGCATGCAATCGCTGGACTGGGCCTACTTGATGACCATCGCCTCTGCGGGTGTGGGCTGGGGGTACGCGCTCAGCGCCGTCGGCAACAACATGTCCTTCCGCCGCACGGCCTATCACGATGTCGGCGGCTATCAGGGCATCGGCTTTAGTGTGACAGAGGATTTTGCCCTGTTCAAGGCCATCGCCTACACAACGAAATGGAAGGTCCGTTATCCTGCCAATCCGCGGGCGCTGGTCTGGAGCGAACCCTGCGCCGATTTCACCGAGCTGTTTCGCCAGAAAAGGCGGTGGGGGAAGGGCGGACTCGACATCCCGAAGCTCGGTTTCGGTATCATGAGCATCGGATTCCTGATGAACGCCGCCATCCTTCTGCTGCCGATTGTGGGGATTCCGGTTTGGTCCTGGCTGGCCGTTGTCGCGGGAAAAAGCGTGGGCGACGCGGCGCTGCTGTATCATCCGCTGAAAAAATTCGGACTTCTCCGCCTCTTTCGCTATTTTCCGGTATTCGCACTGTATTACATCGTGTACGTCACCGTGCTTCCGTTCGTCGTTGTCCTCGGC
>JAGTUZ010000165.1 GCA_018224415.1 Bacteroidota bacterium
ATCTGTTCGGCGAGTACGGATCGCGGAACGATGACCGCAAGGTCGCGTGTCACGTTGGGATGCCGGGGAATCGGCTGGTACACATGCCTTTCCGGCAGCGCTTCACGCAGGACGTCAATATCGAGTTCGGCATAATACACTGGTTGGCCGATATCGAAGGTTTCGAGAATCATATCAGAAACTTCAACAAGCTGACCGGCATATCTGCCTTTGACTTCAAGCATTAGAACATGATCACTTAAAGTACTGGTTCTATCATAGTGAAAAGCTGTATCATTGTCAATATAGAGAGCGGACAACAGTTGTTGCGCAGCGCCTTTCAGATCGAAGAAATCCGACGGACGTTCTGCTGCATACCAGGAGCGATCGAATGCCGCGCCGCTCACGGCAAACGCCAGCATGTTGCGCTCGACAAATGCATTCTCTTCCTGTCGCTGGAATACGCGCCCGAGCTCCGCGATGCGTAGCGAAGAGAGGCCATTCCGGATGTTGACATCGATTGCTTCCAGAAGCGAGGGAAGCAGGCTGCTGCGAAGGCTGGGACGCTCCTTGCTCACCGGATTGCGCACGTCGACCACCGCGGCTTGATCCACGCCGACGCCGGCAAAGGTGCGTGGGACCAGGCTGGACGAAAGGATCTCGTCGAATCCCAGACCCAACATCAGCCTGCGCAGACGTCCGGGGAATTCCTGGTCGTCGAAGCGCCCACCCACATTCATCTCGATGCGCGTGGGAACAGGAATATTATCGTAGCCATGAATGCGTGCGATTTCTTCCACGAGGTCGATTTCTCTCTCGATGTCGCTGCGGAACGTCGGAATCGCGCACTGCCACGCTTCCGTTGCATCGTCGCCGACGGCGATCTGAAGCGCGGTGAGGATGCGATGCTGCTCCCCGACGGGAATTTCGATTCCAAGAATGCGGTTGACGAAGGCCGGACGCAGCGTCACCTGCTTCGGGTCCACGTGAATCGGGTAGACATCGGCAACACCGCTCCACTCCCCTCCCGAGGTCTCGACGATGAGCTGGGCAGCGCGACGAATCGCCCACAGGGTGGTGTTGGGATCGGAGCCGCGTTCGAAACGATAACTCGAGTCGGTCGACAGTTGCAGCAGCTTCGCGGTGCGACGCACCGACGACGCCTGGAAACAGGCGCTCTCGAGGAGGATCTCGGTTGTTCCGTCGGTGACGGAGGAATACTCCCCTCCCATCACACCGGCAACCGCGATGGGTCCGTCAGCGTCACAGATGAGCAGGGAGCCCACCGGTAGTGTGCGTTCCTGCTTGTCGAGCGTCATGATACGCTCTCCTTCCCTGGAAGCACGCACCATGATGCGCCGTTCATTCAGCCGTGCGAGATCAAAGGCATGCAGGGGCTGCCCGATCTCCATCATGACATAATTGGTGACGTCAACAATGCTGTTGATCGGACGGATGCCGACCGCCGTCAGCGCCTGGCGGAGCCAGTCCGGAGATTCCTGCACGCGGACATTCCGGATGATCGCACCGGTGTATCTGGGACATAGTACCGGATCGGCGATCTCGATGGGAATGTCTGCGGATGACGTCGAGGGTACTTCGGGTGGCGTGGGCAGACGGAGTGGTACACCGCGTGCGGCGGCGATATCGCGGGCCGTTCCGACATGCGAGAGCGCGTCTCCCCTGTTTGGCGTTATGCCGATACCAAGGATGACGTCGTCGCAGCCGAGATGCTGTGCGATGGGAGTACCGGGCACGGCGGCGGCACTGAGGACAGTGATGCCCGAGTGGTCGTCGTCAAGGCCCAATTCGGCCGAGGAGCAGATCATCCCTGCCGATTCCACACCGCGGAGCTTTCGGCGGTCGATGGTGAAGCCAAGCTTCTCCATATTCGCCCCCACGCGTGCGAAGACCACTTTCTGCCCGGCGGCGACGTTCGGGGCACCACAGACAACGGTTGCGGTTTCCACACCATCATTGACGGTGCATACCGAAAGCTTGTCCGCATTGGGATGCTTCTCGCAGGTGAGCACTTCCCCGACAACGATGTTCGCGAAAGACGAGCGACGGTCTTCGATGGATTCGACTTCGAGTCCAACATTGGTTAACAGGGCTTCGAGATCCTCGATGGATTCGGGAAGCTCGACATAATGGCGGAGCCAGTTGAGTGAAAGCTGCATGGTCAGTTGAACTGGTGGTTGACACGAAGGTCGTTTTCAAAAAGGAGTCGGATGTCGTCAATGGCGTGACGCAGCATGGCCGTGCGTTCGATGCCGATGCCGAATGCATACCCGCTGTGTTCCTCGGGATCGACGTCGACGGAACGGAAGACGTTCGGGTCTACCATGCCGCAGCCGAGGATTTCGAGCCATCCGGTTTGTTTGCAGACCCGGCAGCCTTTGGCGTTGCACAGGTAGCAGCTGATGTCCATCTCGGCCGACGGCTCGGTGAAGGGAAAGAAGCTCGGCCGGAAGCGATATCGGAGCGAGGACCCGTAATACATCTTCGCGAAGGTCACGAGTGTGCCCTTCAGGTCGGCGAAGGTTACCCCCTGGTCGACGAACAATCCATCGATCTGATGGAACTGCACATGACTGCGTGCACTGATGACCTCGTTGCGGTACACCTTGCCCGGAAAAATGGCGCGGATGGGCGGACGAAAGCGCTCCATGAGCCGCACCTGCACGGGAGTCGTGTGCGTGCGCAGCAGGTGGTCCTCGGTAATGAAAAAGGTGTCCTGCATGTCGCGCGCAGGATGGTCTGCCGGGAAGTTGAGCGCCTCGAAATTGTAATGGTCGGTTTCGATCTCCGGACCGTCAGCGACGCTGAACCCCATGCGCCGGAAGATGTCGGAGATTTCCTCGATGGTCTGGGACACGATATGCATGTGCCCTCGCGGCTGCGTGCGTCCGGGCAGGCTCAGATCGAGCCTGTCACGCGATCCTGCGCTCTGTTTCAACTTCTCCACGGCCCCGTCGAGCAGGGACTGTGTGATCTGGCGCAGTTCGTTAAGCGCCTTGCCTGTCAGCGGACGTTCGTCTGCTGGAACGGTTTTCAGCTGTTCGAACAGCTGTGCGATCCGGCCCTTCCGCGAAAGGTAGGCGAGTCGAAAGCGTTCGACCGCTTCCTCGCTGTTGAGGTCATCCGTGGCTTCCCGCACTTCCGCGAGCATGGATGCAATGATTTCCTTCACCGTAAGCTCCTCGATTGATGGCTCGTGCGCCTGCTTGCGCCGGGAGCCGGAAAAAAAGAAGCGGGCATACATGAGAGAGCCACTCTCGATGTCATGCCCGCTGAACGATGCTGGATACGGCTTACCGGGTCGCGAGCTTCACGATTTCAGCAAACGTGTTGCTGTCGGTGGCGGCGATGTCCGCAAGCATCTTCCGGTTGATATCGATGTTGTTCTTGTTCAGTCCGTCGATCAGACGGGAATACGACACGCCCAACGCGCGCGACGCGGCGTTGATGCGCGTGATCCAGAGCTGCCGCATCGTGCGTTTCTTTGTGCGGCGGTCGCGGAAGGCGAACTGCAGCGACTTGTCGACACGGTGCTTCGCTACGGTAAGGATCTTGCTGCTCGCGCCGTAGAAGCCCTTGGCGCGGGCGAGAGTCTTCTTCCTGCGGCGATGCGCGGCGACCTTATTTTTTGAACGGGGCATTCTTCACCTGTGGGTCTATGTTTAGATAATCGCTTTGATTCGCTTCTGGTCGACGGCGTCCACAAGCGTCGACTGGCGCAGCCCGCGCTTGCGCTTGGTTGTCTTCTTTGTGAGAATATGGCTGCGATACGCCTTCCCGCGCTTGACCTTGCCCGAAGCGGTCAGCGTGAAACGCTTCTTCGCGCCGGATTTGCCTTTGAACTTGGGCATCTGATAATACTCCTTTTCGTTTCGATCGAAATATCTAGCTTGCTAATATAATAAAATCATCGATCCCATTCCAGTATGCATCAATATTTCACCATCGCGCCGGTGTTTCCGGGTTCCCGGCGGATAGGTGTCAAATATCATTCTGTTCCGGAATCTTCCGTGCTCTCTTTTTCCAGGGCCGCGATCTTTTTCTTGTCGGGCGCAAAAATGGCGATCATCGAGCGCCCTTCCATATTGGGCTCCTTCTCGACGATGGCAATGTCCAACAGCGCTTCCTTCAGCTTTTTGATCAGGTTGTACCCGAGTTCCTGGTGCGCCATCTGCCTGCCGCGGAACACCACGGCGGCCTTCACCTTGTTTCCCTCGAGCAGGAACTGGCGTGCGTGACGAAGCTTGAAATCGAAATCGTGCGTGTCGGTGGTCGGATGATAACGGACCTCCTTCAACACGATGTTGATCTGCTTCTTCTTGAGCGCCTTGTCCTTTTTCTGTTGCTCGTATTTGAACTTGCCGTAATCCATGATCTTGCACACGGGCGGCGAGGCCTGTGGCGCAATTTCGACCAGATCGAGTTCCTTCTCCGCCGCCATGGTCAAAGCCTGCCGTGGGGATACGATGCCGATCTGCTCGCCGTCCGCACCGATGAGACGGATTTCCTTGGCGGAAATCTCATCGTTGATGCGTGTTCTTCGCTGGGGTGTCCGCTGGGGACGATTGAACGTAGCCGTGTCTGCCTCCGGTCTGTTAAAGAGTCTTGTCCGCTATCTCGCGGGTGATCAGGTCCAGGAACTCATCCACGCCGCGCGCACCGAGGTCTCCCTCCTTGTGGCGGCGGACGGAAACAGTTCTGGACTCGCGTTCCTTCTCGCCGACGACCAGCATGTATGGCACCTTGTGCACTTCCCAGTCGCGGATTTTGTAGCCGATTTTTTCGTTGCGGTTGTCAAGTTCCACCCGAACGCCGGCAGCACGCAGTGCCAACTGCACCTCGCGGCCATATTCGATGAACTGGTCGCTGATCGGGAGCACCGCTGCCTGCACCGGCGAGAGCCAGATCGGGAAGGCACCGGCAAAATGCTCGATCAACACACCGATGAAGCGTTCCATCGATCCCATAATGGCGCGATGGATCATCACCGGACGCTTCCGTTCGTTGTGTTCGTCGATGTATTCAAGTTCGAAACGCTCGGGCATCTGGAAATCCAGCTGGATCGTCGCCAGCTGCCACGAACGACCGAGAGCGTCCCTGACGCTGATGTCAATCTTCGGACCGTAAAACGCACCGTCGCCGGGATTGAGTTTGTAATCGATTCCATTGGCTTCGAGCGCGTCGGAAAGCCCCTTTTCTGCGGTATCCCACAGCGAAGGATCGCCCATGGCTTCTTCCGGACGCGTGCTGAGCTTGTAGTACGGTTCGAAGCCGAAGATCTTGTAGAAACGGTCGACGAGCGTGAGCAACGCCGTGATCTCGTCGAGGATCTGGTCGGGCCGCACGTAGATGTGCGCGTCGTCCATGTGGAATTGCCGCACGCGGAACATGCCGTTGAGCGCACCGGAAAGTTCGTTGCGATGGTTCGTCCCGAGTTCGGAGTATCGGAGTGGAAGATCCCGGTAGCTGCGGACGCGATGACGGTAAACGAAGGTGGACTCCGGACAGTTCATCGGCTTGAGACTGAAGATCTGGTCCTCTCCGTCCTCGACAAGGAACATGTTTTCCTTGTAATGCTGCCAGTGTCCGGACTGCTCCCACAACTCCTTCTTGACGAGGATGGGCGTGAGGATTTCCTCATAGTCCGCACCGTCGAGAAGGACGCGGATGAGCTGCTGGAGTTCGCGGAACAACACCATGCCGCGCGGCAGCCAGAATGGCGCACCGGGCGCGACGTCGTGGAAGGCGAACAGATCGAGCTCACGACCCAGCTTGCGATGGTCGCGCTTGCGCGCTTCCTCCAGACGAACGAGATACTCGTCCAGCTCCTTCTTCTTCGGGAAGGTTATGCCGTAGATGCGCTGCATCTGCGGGTTCTTTGCATCGCCGCGCCAGTAGGAACCGGAGACGTTCAGGAGCTTGATGTATTTGATCCGTCCCGCCGACGGGAGATGCGGACCGCGACAGAGATCGGTGAACGAGCCCTCGGTGTAGCAGCTGATGATTTCGTCGTCCGGGAATTCAGAAATCATTTCGATTTTGTACTGGTCGCCCTTGGCGCCCCAGAAATCCAGCGCCTCCTGCCGGGTGAACACCGAGCGATCGAAGCGTTTGTCCTCCTTCGCAAGCTCGGCCATCTTTTTTTCGATGTGTTCGAGATCCTCGGGAGTCAGCGTGTGCTCGATGTCGATGTCGTAGTAGAATCCCTCTTCGATGGCAGGACCCACACCGAATTTTGCACCGGGAAACAAGGCCTCCACGGCATGCGCCATCAAATGGCTCGAACTGTGCCAGTAGACTTCCTTGCCCTCGTCGTCGTTCCACGTCAGGATCTGCACTGCGGCGTCTTGTTCGATCGGACGGTGGAGATCCATGACCGTACCGTTGACCTTCACCCCCAGCGCCTCACGGGCCAGGCCTCCCGAAATGCTTTCGGCGATCTGCAAACCAGTGCTGCCGCGCGGGAATTCCCGGCGGTCGCCGTTGGGAAAAGTGATGAAAATCGCGTCTTGCATGCTGATGTCTGTGCGCATTGTGTCATTAATGAAAAAATCGGATTCGCTCCGATTTTTTCTCCAGGAAGAGTGTGGGTCCTACAGGAGTCGAACCTGTGACCTCTACCATGTCAAGGTAGCGCTCTAACCAACTGAGCTAAGAACCCGACGAAGGTCAACAAATATAGGCAGGGACAGCAATGAAAACAAGAGAGCTTAAAGATAATTGTGAGAAAAAACGCCGGGATCGCCGTCAGGGCGCAGAGTAACCGCTGCTTCGGGTCCTCCCCGGCGACCGTCAGAAACCACGAACGAGCCGGAGCATCTCCTCCACTGCTCGTGGCAGTCCGACGAACATCGCCCGTGCGACGAGCGCATGCCCGATGCTGAGTTCCTCGATTTCCGGGATCGCAGTGATATGGCGCACATTGACGTAATTGATGCCGTGTCCGGCGTTGACGCCCAGATCGAGCGTGCGCGCATAGGCAGCCGCCGATCTGATCCGTGCCAGTTGCTCGAGCATCTCCTCTTCGCTGCGTGCGTTGGCGAATTCGCCGGTGTGCAGTTCGATGATGTCGGCACCGGCTTCGGCCGCGGCTTCGATCTGCTCGTCGACAGGATCGACGAACAGGCTCACCTCGATGTCGTTGTCATGCAGCAGGCGGATGGCATGCGCGACTTTTTCGGCGTCGCCACGGACATCAAGACCGGATTCCGTGGTGAGTTCCTTGCGCTTTTCGGGCACCAGCGTCACCAGGTCCGGCAGTGTCTCGATGGCGATCTGAAGGATCTCGTCGGTGATGGCCATTTCGAGGTCAAGTTTTGTTTTCACCAGGTCGCGCAACAGTCGAAGGTCGCGGTCGTTGATGTGTCTCCTGTCCTCCCGCAGGTGGCAGACGATTCCTTCTGCGCCATGCAGCTCGCAGATTTGTGCGGCCGTGACGGGATCGGGTTCGAGTCCGCCCCGCGCCTCCCGGAGGGTGGCAAAATGGTCGATATTGACACAGAGTCTCATGATGGGTTCCCTGTTCCTTGGTCTTGGTCGGTTCCTTCGCCGCAACGTTCCGCGTTCGACGTTCCGTAACAATATACTCAGCGCCAGAGTGCGGAGAAAACGTCGATCAGTGCCTGTGGACCGATGCCGATCACTCCACTGCGGAAACGCAGCGTCGAGAGCAGGTCGATGGTGAGCATCACCGACCAGTGGATGAGCACGGCATACCAGAACGACCGCGTGCGCAGCGAGAGTGCGCCCAGGGCGATCGCGGCGACGATGGCACCGACCGTCTCGGGCACGGGCTTGCCGTAATGCAAGATGACAAACGGGATCATCTGCGAGAGCACCGCCACCGCGGCGCCGGTGTGGGGACGCAGACCGAACAGCATGTATCCCCGCCAGATGAATTCCCATCCGATGAAGTACAGCACAAACGCGGCTTCGTAGATCAGGAACAAGGACCAGTCACCACGCACGACATGTGAATGCGGGTACACCGACTGAAAGGCCGTGCTTGCACTGGCAATCCAGAGAATGGGCAGCATGACCAGGAAGAAAAGCAGCGAGATGCGAAGGCCGAAACGCCAGTCCCCCACCCCGAGACCGAACTCCCGCAGCGGCCGGCGGTGCAACCATCGCATGACCGGGAGCAGCAGAAGAAAATAAATGACGAACTCGCTCGCGAACCAGTACAGATACTGGTAGAGGTCGTATAGTCGGTCGCTCCCCAGCGTCCCGTACCAGTGATCGTAGAAAAAGCGCTTGCTGCCGACATGATACGAAAGGATACCAACCGCGGCCACGACGAGGAAAACGAGGATCACCTCGCGCGGCGCACGACGTGTCTCCTCGGCGAAGGTACGCAGGGACTCCCGCAGGGTCACACGGAAGGATGGCGCAGACATCGGTGCAGGATCAGAAGGTGCTGCTCAGGGAAAAACGATGCAACGCTCCTATTTCCCCGAGTGAATTGTAGGCGTAGTCGACCGTATATGTGGAGATCCGCAGGCCAAAACCGCCGGAAAACCCCGCAAGCTTCGCGGTGTTGCCGATCTTGAGCTCGCGCCGCATCTCGTTGTAGTATCCCACGCGCGCCTTCAAAGCGTTGCTGAGATCGAATTCCCCGCCGATGCTGTAATTCTCGAAACGATGTTCCGATTCGTTCAGTTTGTGAAAATTGAACATGATGTTCAACGGTAGGTGCTCGAGCTTCTTGCCCACACCGAAGCGTACATCGAATGGAAGGGACTCATCGATTCCCGCATAACTCCCAAGCTGTGTGCCGAGATTCAGCACACCTGCTGCGAGTACGATCTGCTCGTCGGGAAAATAGTACGACACGCCGAGATCCGCGGCCGCAGCGGATGAGCTGTAGTTCTCGATCGAGGAATACACGAATTTCAGTGCGGCACCGTACGCCAGATTTCCAGTCGACCGTCCGTATCCGAGGCTCACCGCCAGGTCGCCGGCTCCGAATTCCGCTCCAGTGCGGTCCCCGAAGCGATCGGTTTCCTCGAAGGAGCCGTAATCCAAGTATACAACACCGGCCGAGACCGTACCGATCCCCTCGAGCTGCTGTCCGTAGACCGCGTATCCCGCGTTGACGTCGAGCAGATGCTTGAAAAAACCGACCGAGGCCGCAGGTGTTTCGAGCGAGGCGAGCGCGGCGGGATTCGAGAACAGAGACGTGACGTCGTTGCGCATCGTCAAAAACGTATTCCCCAGCGCCGCGGCACGTGCATTCATCGGAATGCGGAGAAAATCGTACGCGGTGATTTCCTGCGCGTATCCGCCAGTCAAGGGCGCAACCGTCATCACGGCGGCCAGGATCATGAAACGAAGTCGATGGGACATGGAAGCCGGTGCCTCAATTTGAATGAATCATAAGAATCTACCGCATTTTCCCCTCAGCATGCAAGGTGAAAACACGTCATTGTCCGTTGCCGTCAGGACTCCGGAATCTCAGGCAGACGCGCTGTCGCACCGCGATATTCGGATAAAAGGTTCCGAAGAACGTCCGCGGCTGTGTCAATCGTGCGCACCAGCGTTGCGCTTTGTCCCGCCTCGAACTCCCCCTCCTCGAGGTCGCCCTCGAACATGCCCCGCTTTTCGCGCTTGCGTCCGAGCAGTTCGGCAAGCTCTTCCTTCCCCGCCCCGCGCGCCTCCGCCTCAACGGCGCGTTGCGCGAACGGTGTGCGGATGAGCCGCACCGGTGCGAGTTTCCGCAGGGTCAGAACGGTATCGCCGTCGCCGCTCTCGACGATTTTCTGTTTGAACACGTCATGGGCCGACGATTCCACCGTCGCGGCGAAGCGGGTGCCGATCTGCACGCCTTCGGCACCGAGCGCGAAGGCTGCCAGCATCTGACGGCCATCCGCAATACCACCCGCGGCGATCAGGGGAATGCCCACCGCATCGGCGACAATCGGCAGCAGCGACAGCGTTGTTGTTTCCTCGTAGCCATTGTGCCCTCCGGCTTCGAAGCCCTCGGCAACCACGGCGTCGCATCCGACGCTCTCGACCTTTTTCGCATGCTTGAGGGATGGGACGACATGCGCTACCACACAGCCGGCATCCTTCATCAGGGAGAGATACTTCCCGGGATGTCCGGCCGAGGTGAACACGATGCGGATGCCTTCATCGATCGTGACGCGCACAAGGTCTTCGGCGTCTCCACGCAGCAGCGGAATGTTGACGCCAAGCGGACGCTCCGTTGCCTGCCGTGCCTTGCGGATGTGTTCCGCCAGGAGTTCGGGATTCATCGATCCTGAGCCGATCAGTCCGAGTCCGCCGGCAGCCGACACGGCCGAGGCCAGCCTCCAGCCCGACACCCAGACCATGCCGGCCTGGATGATCGGGTACTGGATGCCAAAGAGCTCGGTGATACGCGTCGTCATGACGGGGTCAGTATTCGAACTGGACAATGTTTATGCCGGCGTTGTTGCCGCCGCTCTGGTTGGACGAGCGGTAGTTGAACACGCCGAGCACCGTTCCGTTCAGATCGAACTGCGTCTGGAAATTTGTGGTGGTCGCATCCAGGTAACAATCGAAGGAGTTGATACCCCACAGATTGAGACCAGGAGCGGCGATCGGTCCGGTACCGTCGGAGCCATTGTTGTCGTAATCGAACAGCGAGACGAACCAGGTATTGCCGTTCTGTGCCGTGCCTCCGGGAACCGGCGCATTGCCCTGCGTCAGCACTGCGGCTTCCCCGATGGGATCGTACGCGGAATTGTATCGCCGGACTGTGATGTTGTCACGCCCGTGCTGCAGCGTCCGGTTCTGCGACATCACCGCCATGATCGCATGGTTGCCGGTGCGCATGGCTCCGGCATACGCGCGCAACGGGTCGCTGCCGGAAGGTGAACGCGGGATCACACGCAGCCGCTCGGTGTGTGAATTCGCGCGCCAGGGCTGGCGGTAGATATGCATGTCGTAATACGCCTGCGTCCCGCTGCGCACCCAGAGCTCGATGTGCTGGTCCGGTCCGACGATATCGCTGAAGCTGATTTCTCCGTTCACATCGCTGGTGAGGACGGTGGTGCTGGACTGCCGCTGGATTTCCCCATTGGAGAGGACGCGAATCTTCATGGGCACAACCGTTGCTCCGCTGATCGGCGTGTTGTCGATGAAATCGACCACACGCGCCTTGATATCGTAGCTCATGCCGATACGGGAATTCGGCATGTTTTTCTCTGTTGGAGCGCCACCCGTAAAGAAGCGGAACATCCGCTCGAAAGGATCGGCCTCCGAGACGAGCTGGAGATTGTCGTAGCCTGCATAGACCTCGTTGGTTGCGCCGGTGAGGCTGCCGTACTGGCTGTTGCCGTTCTGGATGGCGTCTTTCCCGTCGCTGCGGAGCGTCAGGTACTCGCACGACCCCGGCGTGATGTCTCCGGCCACCGTGAGAGCGAGATCGTAACTGCCGCCGACGAATGCGACATGCGCCGCCTTGTCGGTTCCACCCATATTCACCAGCCAGTGCTGGACGGCGTTCGCCCCACTGCCGTGGGCAACGACGTCGACCCGTTTTTCCGTCGTCCCGGCGAGCATCGCGTTCACCCTCGTCTGCAGCTGCGCGGCCATCTTCGCGATGTCGATCTCGCTGCCGGTGAAATAACTCTCGAAATCGAAGGCGACAAGTTGCGCCTCGGTGTATCCGTTCAGCGCGAAGCGCTGCACGAGCTGCGTGAAGACATCGGCCGCCTCGTTGGTGCCATGGACGAAGATGACGGGCCGGATTCGCTCGTCGATGGTGACCGTGTTCGTGTCCTGATTTCCTGTGGTATCATTGTTGTCTGTCGTATCGATCGGATTGGGATTCGTCGGGGAATCCTCTCCCGAGCAGCCGCCGAGGGTGAGCAGCGCCACGACGAAGAGCACACCGAACGCGGAAAGTGAAATC
This sequence comes from Bacteroidota bacterium, assembly GCA_018224415.1. Taxonomy (GTDB): domain Bacteria; phylum Bacteroidota; class Ignavibacteria; order SZUA-365; family SZUA-365; genus SZUA-365. The sequence goes on from JAGTUZ010000165.1 coordinate 11,897, forward strand.
CTGAAAAACCTCTCCATGAACACCTCCGAAAAACGTGATTATTCCATGTGATCCTGTTGTATCACTACCATCGCGGCGACGTATGCGCCACTGTGCGAAAGCGAAAGATGAATACCCAGCCGTCCGAACTGATCGGAGAGTCCGTTGTGAAGTACAAACGACGGCTTGCCCGCAGAATCATTGCGCACTTCCACGTCTGTCCAGCGGAAGGCGCCGGTCCAGCCGGTGCCGATGGCCTTGGAGAACGCTTCCTTCGCGGCGAAACGGGCGGCGTAATGCTGGGCGGGCAGAATCTTTCCGTTGCAATAGCGGATTTCTTCCTCGGTAAAAACCCGTCGCTCGAAACGCAGCCCCCACTGTTCGGTCAGCTGTGCGAAGCGCGCAATCTCTTCGATGTCGATACCGATGCCGAAGATCGCGCTCACGTAATCGCCCTTCGCAGATCCCCGATGATGCCGATCAGGTCGCTGATGTCGGTCAGGTCATAGTCGGCGGAGGAAGCACCGGTGTTGAATGTGTCGCCGTAGCGGGCGAATGCCGTCTGCATGCCGATATTGCGTGCACCGAGAATGTCCCGTTCCTCCCAATCCCCTACCATGATGGCATGCGAGGGGAACACATCCATCAGCGAGAGTACCCGCTGGAACGGCGTCGGACTGGGCTTGCGCTCGCCGGTGTCTTCGAAGGTCACGACGGCATCGAAAATGTGGTGGAGATTAAGCGAGCAGAGGCGGAGCCAGGCCTCGAGCTTCGGTGCGTCGGAGACCACTCCGAGCTTCAGTCCCATGCGAGCGAGGGTGAACAGCGTCATGTGCACATGCGGATACGGCACGAGCGTCGCCTCGCGCGCCTTGCGATAGCCAACGATACCGGCGGCGAGAATCTTGTGATCGACGTCGCTGGTGAGTTCTTCGAGGACGCGATTGAACACACGCTGGTACTCAATGCCCTCTTCCTTGTAAATGCGCGTGACCACGCTGTCGATGTCACGAAACGAGGAACGCAGCCCCGCGTCGATCATCGACCGGATTCCCGCGTCCACTGCGTTGCGTTTCATGAGCATGAAATCAACCAGTGTGTTGTCGAGATCGAATACGACGGCGTCAATCATAAGCTTCCCGCTGCGATTTGATCAATAACCCATCATACGAAAATTCCATGTTTTCCGGAAGCAGCGCCCCATCACGCTCGTGCCGGATGTTGTGCGCGATGTGGGTGAAGTACGTGCGCCGCGCACCGATGCGACGTGCGGTCTCGATCGACTGCTCAAGACTGAAATGTGTGGGATGTGCGTGATGCCGGAGCGCATCGAGTACGAGAACGTCCAATCCGTCGAGCAGGGCAAACGAGGTTTCAGGGATGAAATTCGTATCGGTGATATAGGCCACGTCGCCGATGCGATAGCCGAGCACCGGCAGGATGCCGTGTTTCACCGAAACAGGCATGACCGTCGCGCCGCCGATGTCGAAGGGATCGCCGCCGACAATTGTCTGCATGCGGGCGCTGGGTATGCCTCCTCCCTCCTGCCGTGCCTCGCCGAAGGCGTAGCGAAAGGTCACCCGGATTTCATCAAGCGTTTCCGACTGGCCATAGAGAGGCATGGTGGCGCTCTGCAGATAATTGAATTGGCGCAGGTCGTCGAAACCCCCGATGTGATCAAAATGATGATGCGTGTACAGCACCGCATCGATGCGGCGGATGCCGTGGCGCAGCATCTGCCACCGAAAGTCGGACGATGTGTCGACGAGCAATGTCCGCCCGCCAACGGTAAACAACGCCGATGGCCTGAGGCGTCTGTCCCGGGGATCGGTGGAGCGGCAGGTTTCGCAATCGCATCCGATGGCCGGGACGCCCTGGGAAGTGCCGGTCCCGAGCATCAGCAGCGAGACGTTCATGCGCCGTCGCCTCTTCCGCGTTCCGTCTCGATGAGATCGCGCACGGCGGGTTTGACGAAAATCGCATCCACCCCCAATTCGCCCAACGCCCGTGCAACGGTCGAGATCTTGCGCTCGATCGTAAAGCGCTTGTTGACGACAAGCAGACGCTGTTCCTTGAGAATGCAGTGGCCGCCGCCGAAGTCCCCCTTCTCGTAGCGGATCGTGTACCCGAGCTGTTCGCAGGTTTCCCGCAATTCCTCGAGCATTGCTTCCTTGTCCATGCCAGACATGGTTTATTCCGTCTCCGTATCGTGATGGACTTCTGTTTCTGTGTTGCGGCGCATCGGCTGCCATATCACCACGATCGCTGCAGTGATGTAGCAGAGCGCCGCCATGACGGGAAGGCCGGCGAGCGCGCCGATGCGGTGTGAAATGGTTTTCCTCAGCTCGGTCTGCACGTCAAGGAAGGCCTGTGGCCCCTGTGCGGCCACAGTGTCGGTGGTCCAGTCCCACAGCCAGAAAAAATGGATATCCAGCCATGCCGTGAAGATCTCGACCGGCACAAACACAAACACGAGCAACGATGCCATCAGCAGCCAGCCATTTTCCTTGATCTTCAGCGGGATGCGCCAGAGCACGATGATGGCGGAGATGAGCGTAACGGCATACGAGATGAGTACGACGATGGAACTGGCGAAGATCAGTTGATACAGGGTCTGCTCCTGTGCGGGTCGTATGTTCGGATCGAATTCCAGCGACCCTGCGATGAAAAGCTCGTTGGCGATCATCGCACGGTAGACGGAGCCGCCGAGCCACAAGGCGCCGGCGAACACCAGAAACATGATCGCGGTGCGGAGAATCCTGTCGTCCCAGCTCTTGGCGACGTGTGAAGGTCCAGTCATGGAATTCCTATAGTATATACTGACTCAGGTCACGGTTCTTCGCGATGTCGGCCAATTTGTCCTGCACCATGGCCGCGTCGACGTGGACGGTTTCCTGTGTGATCACATCCGGCACTTCATACAGGATCTGCTCGAGCAGCGTCGTGAGGATAGTATGCAATCGACGCGCCCCGATATTTTCCACCTGTTCATTGACTTCCGCAGCCAGGCGGGCGATCTCCCGGATACCGTCTTCCTCAAACACCAGCGTGACGCCATCGGTAGCGAGAAGTGCGGCGTACTGTTTGAGAAGGGCGTTTTTCGGTTTGGTGAGAATGGCAACGAAATCCTCTTCCGTAAGGCTGTCGAGTTCGACGCGGATCGGAAATCGGCCCTGCAGCTCCGGAATCAGGTCGCTGGGCTTCGCGACATGGAAGGCACCCGAGGCAATGAAGAGGATGTGGTCGGTGCGCACGACACCATATTTGGTGTTGACGTTGCTGCCCTCGACGATCGGCAGCAGGTCGCGCTGCACTCCCTCCCGGCTGACATCCACTCCCCCGCCGGTGGATTTCGGTCCGGCCACCTTGTCAATTTCATCGATGAAAATGATGCCGGCGTTCTGTGCGCGTTCTCTTGCGATACGGGACACCGCATCGGGATCGATGAGTTTCTGTGCTTCGTCCTGCTGCAGGATATCGCGCGCCTCGGCGATGCTGATCTTCCGTTTCTTCGATTTCTTGGGCATCATCGAACTGAGCAGGTTCTGGATGTCGACGCCCATGTCTTCAAGTCCCATCGGACCGAAGATCTGCATGTTTGCCCCCGGAGAAACGGTGGTGTCGATCTCAATGATCCGGCTGTCAAGATTCCCTGCCCGCAGCTGCTCGCGCAGTTTCTCGCGTGTCTGCGACTGTACCTCGTTGTCCTGCTCCTGTCCGGGCGACCGGGGAAAAATGATATCGAGGATGCGCTCCTCGGTCAGCTGTGCGGCACGTTCCTGCACCTCAACCGCCTTCTCTGCGCGCACCTGGTTGATGGCGATTTCCATCAGGTCGCGTACCATCGATTCAACGTCGCGGCCGACATACCCGACCTCTGTGAATTTGGAGGCCTCGACCTTGAGAAAGGGCGCTCCTGCCAGCTTGCTGAGACGGCGGGCGATCTCGGTTTTCCCGACGCCCGTCGGACCGATCATGATGATGTTGTTGGGCATGATCTCGTCACGAAGGAAATCCTCGACCTGCTGGCGCCGCCACCGGTTGCGAAGCGCGATGGCGACGGAGCGCTTCGCGTTGTGCTGTCCGATGATGTACTTGTCGAGTTCTTCGACGATGCGGCGCGGGGTCAGTGTTTCCTGCAGATTTTGAAATAAGTCTTCGTTCATGGGTGCCTACAGTTCCTCGATCACAATGTTGCTGTTGGTATAAATGCAGATATCCGCCGCGGTACGCAGCGCTTCCTCGACGATTGTGCGTGCGGGCATGTCGGTGTGCCGAATGAGCATGCGTGCGGCAGCCAGCGCGTAACTGCCGCCGGAACCGATGGCAACGATGCCGTCATCCGGTTCGATAACGTCTCCTGTTCCTGATATGATCAGGGCTTTATCGTTGTTGACAACAGCCAGCAGCGCCTCGAGTCGGCGAAGGTATTTGTCGGTCCGCCAGTCCTTGGCGAGTTCCACGGCGGCACGCTCGAAATTTCCATGATATTCCTCCAGTTTCGCCTCGAATTTTTCCGAAAGCGTGAAGGCGTCGGCGGCCGAACCGGCGAACCCGGCGAGCACCGTGCCGCGGTACATTTTGCGCACCTTGCGGCTGTGATGCTTCATGACGGTTTCGCCGACCGTCACCTGGCCGTCTGCCCCGAGCACGGCCTTGCCGTCGCGGATAAGCCCGAGCACGGTTGTCGAGCGGATGAGTTGTCGTTGCATGGCGTGGGTCCTGTATTTCTTTGCGTTAGTCGAGTTATTCTTGCATGTCATTCGAGCCGCTTTCGCATGCGCGAGACAGGGATATCCATGGCTTCACGGTACTTGGCCACCGTACGCCGGGCGATGTTGAATCCCCGCTCTTTGAGAATATCGGTCAGCGCTTGATCGCTCAGGGGCTTTCGCGGATGTTCGTCGGAAATGATTTCCCGGATGATGGCCATCACCTCCTTGTTGGCGACCTCCTCGCCGTCATCCGTTGTGATGCCCTCACTGAAGTAATACCGCAGTTCGAATACGCCCCACTCCGTCTGCGCGTATTTCCCGTTCACCACGCGGGAAATGGTGGAGATATCCATCTCGATATCCTCCGCGATAACCTTGTAGATCAGCGGTTTGAGATGGCCTTGGCCGTGCTCGAACCAGGGACGCTGATGATCCACTATCGAATGCATGACCGCAAGCATGGTGTTGCGACGCTGGTAGATCGACTGGATGAACCACTTCGCGGCTTCCATCTTCTGACGGAGGAACTGCCTGGTTTCGCTGGTAATGCGCTTTCGCTGGTTGAGAAGCATTTCCTTGTACGCCCTGTTGACCCGAAGCGGAGGCACGCCCCGTTCGTTGAGCGTGATCACGAATTCTCCGTCTTCTTTATGGATGAAGAAGTCAGGAGTGAGATAGTTGTCCGCCACGACGCCGTCGGATTCTCCCGGCTTGGGATTGAGTCCGCGGATGACGTCGAATGCCCGGCGAAGCATGTCTTCGTTGATATGCAGATCCTGCATCAGCTTGTCGAAATGCTTCTTTTCGAAGGCGTCCCATGCCTCCAGGAGGATGCGCTGGGCGATAATGCGGGGTGTGCTCGTGTTCGGCAGCAATTCGAGCTGCACGAGCAGACACTCGCGGAGATTGCGGGATGCGATGGCCGGCGGGTCGAGGCGCTGGATGCCGCGAATCACCGACTCTGCCTGCTGCGTCGTCAGATGAAGATCATGAGTGAGATTGAAATCCTGTCGCAAGCCTTCGAAATCGACATGCAGATAGCCATCGTCGTCGATATTCCAGAGAATTTCTTCCGCGAACAGCATTTCATCCTCGGAGAAATTCAGCATCTGGATCTGCGTGTGCAGACGCTCCCGCATGGTCTCCATCGCCGGTGTGGGCATTTCCCGGTCGTCGTCGTCGTCCCAGTATTTGTTGACCGACGCACCACCTTCGGTGTTTTCGAAGAACTCCTCCCAGGAATATTCCTCGTCGGAGTGTTCGCGGATCTCCTTGTCCATCGTGTCGGAGTCGGAACTGGACTCCTTCGCCTTGACGATGGCGTCGTCTTGCCCGTCTGTCCCGTCTTCGTCAGAATCCTGTTCCTCCTGCAACTGCTCGAGCCGTTCCTCCTGCTCGTCCTCGAGTTCCATGCCCTCCTCGAGCAAGGGATTCATCTCGAGTTCATCCTTGATCTTTTGCTCGAGCTGAAGGGTCGGAAGCTGAAGTATTTTAAGGTATTGGACCTGCGCAGGTGAGAGACGCTGTTGCAGTTTCTGCGTCTGGGTGAGGTGGAGCATCCCTATTCGCTTCCCTCCTCCCGGACGCGCGCGGAGAGCGCCGAGGCGAAGTCCTTCCCAAAGGCACGCGCGATGGCGCCGCCGAGAAAATCAACCATGGGAACGTCCTCCCGCTCGCCGGCCTGTAACGCCGGAGCGCATTCCTGGAAACGCTCGTAGTGGAGCTGGTCACGTCGCTTGCCGCGGACGCGGATGGGAAACAAATGGCAGGAAAGGGGTTTTGGCCAACGAAATCGGCCTTCCGTATGCAATTTCTGTATCGAGCAGACGGCTACATCGTTCTCGTATATGACAAAGACGCAGGCCCGCTCGTCGTGGCAGCGGATGGTGAGTTCCCCGTCATCCTCGACTATCAAGCCAAGACGGTCGCCTTCCTCCCGATGCGCCACCGGAAGCAGGTCCCGCACGGCAGTCCACGCCTCTTGGATAAGGGGAATTTCCTCTTCCGTCACTGGAGGCCCGCTTCCGCCCGGGAACGTGCAACAGGCGCCCTTGCAGGCGGCCAGGTCGCAGGAAAACCGGGTGGTGAGTATGCTGCTGTCAATACGCATGGAATATGGCACGATTTTTATTCATCTTTTTCAAGTTATTGAAAACTCCCAGTCGAATCAAGGTTGATTTTTTCCGGTCCTGTATTTGTCTCTTGCTTCGTACCGGACATGCGCCGTATGATGGTGCGATATCAGGGAGCATCATCCGGCAACGCCTATGTCCGATCCATTTGATTTTTTCCGCATTTCCCAACTGCCATCCGTCGGACCCGCCCGCGGGCGGGCCCTTCTCTCGCAATACGGTTCCTTCGCGAATCTGCTGCGCACAAGCGTCGGCGAACTCCGACAGGTCGAGGGCATCAACCGCCAACTCTCGGCGCGTCTCGCCGAAGCGCTCGCGGCCGAACGCCGCAACGGAGCCATCGAACGCGCTGTGGAGGAAAATCGTCGTCTCTGCGAGCGGCATTCTTTTGTCTTCCTCCCCTTGAGCGACCCGTCGTACCCCCCGGTACTGCGCGCGATTTACGATCCGCCGTTGTACCTGTTTCTGCGGGGCAGCCTCGTCGCTGACGACACTCCGGCCGTGGCGGTGATCGGAACACGGAGTCCGAGCGATTACGGTCGCCAGGTGGCCGAGGAATTCAGCCGCGCGTTTGCGGCCGCGTCGGTAACCGTGGTGAGCGGACTGGCGATGGGCATCGACACCGTGGCCCACCGGAGTACGCTCCGTGCGGAAGGACGCACGGTCGCCGTGCTGGGCAGCGGCCTTCTGAAGGTGTATCCCGGTGTGAACCGTGGTCTCGCCGAATCGATCGCGGAGCACGGCTGTGTGCTTTCCGAACTCCCGCTCGACGCGAAACCCGACGCGGTCAATTTCCCCCGGCGCAATCGCATCATCAGCGGACTTTCCCGTTGCCTGGTTGTCGTCGAAAGTGACGTTCGCGGAGGTGCGATGATCACTGCGAGCATTGCAATCGATCAGAACCGCGATCTGTTCGCCGTTCCGGGGAGCATCTACAATCCGAGATCCGCCGGCCCCCACCAATTGCTCCGGCAGAGCATGGCGCTTCCGGCGACATCGGCAGAGGACGTGCTCGCGGAGCTGCTCCCCCTCCGGAAACCCGCACGCGTCGTGCCGGCCCGGCAATTGACGCTCACCGAGCAGCGCATCGCCGACCTGCTCGGCTCGGAACCGCAGCACATCGATGATCTCGCCGTGCGCAGCGGTCAGCCCCTGCCGTCGCTTCTCGTCGAACTTCTTCAAATGGAACTGAATGGCATTGTTCGCCAACTTCCGGGGAAATATTTTACCCTGTTCGGCGCGGCACCCTGATTCCGCGATTTCCTCCATGCATCCAAGGACGGATGACCGTGAAAATAAGGCTTCTCACCATTGCCCTTCCCCTTGTTGTGCTCGTCATCGCCATCCTCCTCTTCTGGCCTGCCGGCGGTGCGGACGTACCGACCTACGCTGTCCGGAAGGCCGACTTCGACATTTATGTCATCGAGAGTGGTTCGGTGCGCGCCAGGAATTCCTTCACCGTCACCGCTCCGCGCATTCTCTCCGGCGGCAACTTGCAGGTTGTCTCGCTGGCTGCGGAAGGCACCATCGCCAAGGAGGGGGATCTGCTGGTACGTTTCGACCCGAGCTCCGCCCTCAAACGCATCGCCGACCGGCAGACCGAACTCAAGACGGCACTTGCGGATCTGGCCAAGCTCAAGGCCCAGCAGGCAGCGGACGAATCGCAGGCCGTTACGGAGTACGAATCGTCGAAGCTGAATTTCGAGCTGGCCAAAATCGCCCGTGACAAAATGCAGTTCGAACCGGAGGCGCGTAAGCGCGAGGCCCAGATCGAATTCGAACGTGCAAAGCTGACCTTCGATCAGGCAGAACTCAATATCAAGAACAAAAGTATCGTCCGCCGATCGGAACTCGGCAATCTCCAGCTCCGCATCGAGCAGATACGCTCCGACATTCTCGAGTCGCAGAAGGAGATGGAACAGCTCACGGTCAAGGCGCCGATCAGCGGACTGATCGTGTACGAGAACAATTGGTCCACTGGTCGGAAGATCGCCAAGGGCGACCAGCCCTGGCCCGGCATGCCACTGATCAGCCTGCCTGACCTCTCCGCCATGCAGACGGAAGTGTCGGTCAACGAAATGGACATCTCCAAGGTGCGCAAGGATCAGAAAGTGCTCGTGATTCCCGATGCCTTCCCGGACAAGACATTCAACGGGGAGATCACCAGCGTCTCGCAGATCGGGAGGCAGAAAGGACAGGGATCGAACGTGAAGGTCTTCGACATCGTCGTGGACATCAAGGAAACCGACGACGTGCTCAAGCCCGGCATCACGACAACAAACAAGATCGTTGTCGAGCGCCTCAAGAAGGTGATCTCCGTTCCCCTGATCAGCGTCATCGAGAAAGACGGCAAGACCTATGTCTATGTCGGCGACGGTGGGTCCTTCGATAAACGCGAAGTGGAACTCGGCGTGCGGAACGACAATTTCGTGGTCGTCAAAAAAGGCGTCAACGCCGGTGAGTCCGTTGCGCTGCGCAATCCGGAACAGGATGAAGACGATCCTTCTTTAGATGCGGACAAGGAACCGTCCTCCCCTGCCGCCTCTTCGGAACGCTGAGATGAGGGAGCACCGCGCATGAGCTTTTCCTTCGCACGATACCGCGAGGCGATCACCATCGCAGCGCAGAGTCTGACACTGCACAAGACACGCTCCTTCCTGACCATGCTGGGAATCGTATTCGGTGTGGGGGCCGTGATCGCCATGCTTTCGATCGGCGAGGGAGCACGGCAAGAATCGCTCGAACAGATCGAAGTGCTCGGCGTGCGCAACGTCATCATCCGTTCGCTGCCCGCCCCTGAAGAAGAAGATGAAAACGAACCCGGTGCCGCCCGTCCATTCGGCATTTCGCTCAAGGACGCTGATGCGATTCGGCTCGTCTGCCCCTTCGCTGCGGCAATTACCGTGAACTGGGAATCAGACGTGGAGTCGCGCACCTACCAGGGACAGGCACGCGGCAAACTCATCGGAACGACACCGGAACACGCCCGGATCTTCAACGTGCGGCTCAGCGACGGCCAATTCCTGACGCAGGGCCATCTCGAGAGCTACGCCAACGTCTGCCTGGTCGGCAGCGAGGTGAAGAATGAGCTTTTCGGATTTGAAAATCCGCTGGGCAAACTGGTAAAAATCGAGGACCAGTGGTTCACCGTCATCGGCGTCCTCGCGGAAAAAAAGGAGGCGATTGCCGTCAGCGCGGCGCTTCCTTCGGTCAACGGCAGCATCATCATCCCGCTGACCACGGCCATGGCCAAGTTCCCACGCGAAGCGACGGCGGGGGTCGCACGTATGGGACGGCGTTTCCGCTTCCGCAATCAGACGGATGGCGGCTATCTCGACCGCAGTACGATCGACCAGATCGCCGTGCGCATCGACGAGCGCACGGACATCGCGGAAGCTGCCGACATCATCGCGCGCCTTCTGAAGCAACGTCACAACGACCAGGCGGATTTCACGGTGACCATCCCCGAACAGCTCATCGAACAGAGCCAGAAAACCCAGAGCATATTCAACATCGTCATGGGAGCCATCGCCGGCATCTCGTTGCTCGTCGGCGGCATCGGCATCATGAACATCATGCTGGCTTCCGTGCTCGAACGAACGCGCGAAATCGGTGTGCGCCGAGCGCTCGGGGCCACGCGGTCAATGATCATCGTCCAATTCCTGGCCGAAGCGGCGATGCTGTCCGTGTTCGGTGGAATACTTGGGATCTTCCTTGGCTGGGCCCTCACCGAGGCGATCAGCGCCTATGCGGAATGGCGGACAATCATCAGTCTCTGGTCCATTCTCCTTGCGTTTTCCGTCGCCGCGGCGACCGGCATTCTCTTTGGTTATTATCCGGCGAAGCGGGCCGCCGACCGTGACGTCATCGAGGCACTGCGTTATGAATGACAACCTCCGGCGCTCCGGTGCCGCTTTCCTGATGTTCCTCTTTTCCTTGACCCTTTCCACTACCGGACAACACCGGCTCACGCTCGACGACGCCCTTACGCAGGCATTCGAACAGAGTTACTCCGCGCGCAGCGCACGCGAACAGCTGCGCGCGTCTGAGGCGGCGGCCGAGGCGGCGCGTCTTTCCCTGTACTCGCGTGTGGACCTTTCCTTCGACCTCCCCGATTACAGCAGGACGCTCTTCTCCCAGTTCAACACCGTGACCGGACGCAACGAGTTCTTCCCCTTCGAACGCACGCAATGGTCTGGTCGGCTCGACGTAACGCAACCGCTGGTGTGGACAAACAGCACCGTCACGCTCTCCGGCCTGCTCTACCAGCAGCAGCAAAAAGACTTCAGTCCCGGAGGGGATCTCTACCGCGACTGGTACACTGACCTTGCCATCCAGCTTCGCCAGCCGCTGTTTGTGCCAAACACACAACGCATTGCGCTGCGCCGCGCGGAAATCGATTTCGAGGAGTCGATGGCCGATTATGTACGGGAAACACTCGACCTCCGCTACACGGTCACCGAGCAGTTCTACATGGTCTACGCGGCGCAGGAACGCCTGGCCATCCAGTTGGACCGTGTCCGTCAGGAGGAGGAGGGTTTCACGACGGGTCAGCGCAAGTACCGGGCGGGGTTGATCGCGGAAGTGGAGGCGCTGCAGTTCGAAGTGGATCTTGCGGCTGCGCGCAACGACCTCCTCGCGGCGGAGAACACGCTGCTCTCGCGGGCAGACCAGTTCAAGATCCTCCTTGGTCTGCCAGTGCAGGATTCCATACACATGCTGCTCAGCGACACCACGGTCATCCCGGTGTCGATTGACGCCGTCGAGGCGGTGGAACGCGCCAAGCGCACGCGCGTCGACCTGCAGCGTGCGCGGAACGCCATCGAGCGAAGCGAACTCGATCTTGAAGGTGTGCAGGGCCAGCGGAGCATCCGCGGAGATCTTTTTCTCAGCTACGGACTGAGCAAGAACGATGTCTATTTCAACGGTCTCTACAATGACCTGCGTGACACCCGTCGAGCGGTGCTCACGGTGAGCGTACCCGTCTTCGACTGGGGCAAGCACGGGCAGGACGTCGAGGCGGCCGAAGCGCGCCTGCGCGGTTCCCGTCTCGCTGCCGACAACGTCGAACGCACCATCGAACGCGAGATTCTTGATTTGATCCGCAGCGTGGAATCCGCGGTCCGTCGCGCGGAAGTCATGCGCCAGAGCCGATTGATCGCAGAAATCGCCAACGACATCAGCACACGCCGCTACGAGGTCGGCACAATCGGGTCCACCGAACTCGCGCAGGCGCGCTCGCGACTGCTCCAGGCCCGGCTTTCCGCACTCGAGGCCGTCATCGACTACCATCTCTCGCTCGCCGATGTCGCGCGTCGCACGGCCTTTGACTTCCGGACGAGACAGCCGCTTGAGGTCCCCCGCTGACAACCGCTGCTGACCCGCCTCCTGCACGGGATCGCACGGCGGTGCCACCTGTTGCACGGGAGTAATTGTTCCAGCAGCGTCGCCTCTTCCAGCGTTTCCCCGTTCCAGCGGTGCCCCTGTTCCAGGGGTTCCCCGGACGTTCATCTTGTTTTTCCGGGGGGCACCTTCTAACTTGCCTTGCGACGCCGCATCCCCCGAACCATTTCCTCTCAACAACGTTCGCGCATGATCGAATTCGGAACATACCTGCGGAAGACACGGGAAAGTGCAGGCCTCTCACTGCAGGACATGCACGACCGCACCCGCATCAGCCTGAAGAACCTGCGCCTCATCGAGTCCGGTGACTTCCCTTCTATTCCTCAGACCTATGTACGGGCCTTCGTGCGCGAGTATGCCCGCACGATTGGTCTGGACGAGGACGATGTCATCCACCAGTACAACGAACATGCCGAGCGCGAGAAAGGCATCCCCCCTCCCCCCGAGGCCATCGACAGTTCGAACCTGCTTCCAAGAGTCGACGATACGGTCGAATTCGTCCTTCCATCCGACCAGGCTCCATCCCATGTCGAGGTGGAAGGGACGGCTGAAGTGCAGGAGGAGATGTTCGAGGTCCCCGTCCGGAAATCCTCTTATGTACGTGAAGGCGACGCCGCGGCGATCGACATCCGCACAACTGCTCCAAAAGCAGGCAGCGATCCCGAGCGGCGACCGCACCCAGATGCGAAACCCGAATCACCGGCGAGCAAACCGGAATCACCCGCAAGCAAACCGGAATCACCGACAAGCAAACCGGAATCATCGGCGAGCAAACCGGAATCTCCCGCGAGCAAACCGGAATCACCCGCAAGCAAACCGGAATCACCCGCGAGCAAACCGGAATCACCCGCAAGCAAACCGGAATCACCGGCGAGCAAACCGGAATCTCCGGTGAGCAAGACAGAACGGCCGCTGGCCGCGGCGGTTGCGCCACTGACACAGGCCACGGCAGAATCCGACGCGCGTTCTTCCGATACGACTCCTCCGGACGCGCAGACCCCGTCTCGCGCGAAGGGTCCCCTTGGCCGCGTGGCCACCGCCACTCGCGGGACGCGGGAAGCGACACAGGCAGTGGCGCGTGATGCCGCTGGCGAGAAGCGCATCATCGGCGTGGGTATGGTTGTCATCGCAATGATCGGGATCGCCATTTACGGCGTCGTGTATTTCAGCTCCGGTGACGGTGACGAGACTACCGCCGTGGATTCCACATCGATCAAGGCCAGCATCGAGGCGGGCCGTTTCATCGACAGTTCCCAGTATGCGATGACGGATATGGATCTCGCGGCTGAAGACACGGCGTCGGCCGAAACCATGCTTCCTCCCGAACCCGTAGAAGCGCGGCCGCGCGTTTTCGCGCGTGAAGACAGTCTGGTGCTCGAGGCGTTCAGCAGCGCTCCGGTGTGGTTTTCTGTAAAAATGGACACGCTGCGCACGGAACGTGGCTCCCTGTCCTCGAACGAGCATCGGGTGTGGAAGGCGCGTGATCATTTCGTTATCACCCTCGGTGACGCGGGAGCGGTGACATTCTTTCTCAACGGCAAGGAAATCGGCACACTTGGGGAAGAAGGCGCCGTCGTCAAGAATGTGAGCCTTTCCCGTCAGCAACTGAACGGAAACTGAGCCGCGCATGAGCGTCCCTCCCTCTGACGTCCGCCGCCACCACGAGCTCGCCGAGGCCATCCGCAGGCACGACCATCTCTACTACATCGTCGCCGAACCCGAAATTTCGGATCAGGAATACGACGTCCTGCTCGGTGAACTCCAGCGCATCGAAGAAGAATTTCCGGAACTTCGGACCCCGGATTCGCCTACCCAGCGCGTTGGTGGCGGTGTCACGCGGGATTTCCCTACTGTCGTGCATGACCACCCCATGCTCAGTCTTGCCAACACATACGACGAGGAGGACCTTCGGGACTTCCATCGCCGGGTGGCGGAGCAGCTGGAAACCACAACAGTCGAGTATTTCGCCGAACTCAAGATCGACGGGGTGGCGCTGTCTGCGCGGTACCGCGACGGCGTGCTGGAACGCGCTGCAACACGCGGTGATGGTACGCAGGGAGACGACATCAGTGCCAATGCGCGGACCATCCGCTCCCTTCCCCTTCGCCTCCACGGCCCGGCACCCTTCCCACCGCAGTTCGAGGTACGCGGGGAGGTTGTCATGTACAAGCAGGATTTCCTCCGCCTCAACGAAGGTCGTGAAGTGGCCGGCGAGAAGCTGTTTGCCAACCCGCGGAACAGTACGGCCGGCACATTGAAGCTGCAGGATTCCTCCATCGTCGCAACCCGGCGTCTGCATTTTTTTGCCTACACGCTGATCGGCAATCCACCGGAGGTGGACACGCAGTCCGCAGGAATGGAGTACCTGCGGCAACGCGGTTTTCCTGTCAGTCCGCATGGCCGGATCTGCCGCAGCATCGAAGACGTGCTGGCCTTTTGGGAGCACTGGGAAAAACACCGCGACGATCTGCCATTCGAGATCGACGGCGTCGTGGTGAAGGTCAACAGTTTCCGGCAGCAGAATCAGCTCGGAACCGTAGCGAGAAACCCGCGCTGGGCGATTGCCTTCAAGTTTTCCGCACGCCGCGCCGCGACCGTGCTGGAGGACATCATCTTCCAGGTCGGACGCATGGGCACCGTCACTCCGGTCGCCGTCCTGCGTCCCGTTCACCTCGCCGGATCCACCATCAGCCGCGCCACCCTGCACAACGAGGATTTCATCACCGAGCTGGGCCTTCGCGTCGGCGACACGGTAACGATTGAAAAAGGCGGTGACGTCATTCC
>JAGTUZ010000166.1 GCA_018224415.1 Bacteroidota bacterium
CGCTGTCGTCTGCGTCGTCGAGCCGCAGCTCGTACCCCGTCACCTCCCCTTCCATGCGGAAAAGCCGCCGCGCGTCGTCGAGGGAGAGAAAGGCATAGGAGCCGTCGTAGATTTTATTCCGCGCGTCGAAGATGCCTGCAACCGGGCAGCGCAGTACCGTGGGGGTGACGTACTGCGTCAGCAGGTTCTCCATGCCGGCCGGACTGTAAAGCACGACCGTGTCTCCGACGAGCACACGCATGCGGTCGGCCAGGGTGATACCCAGGACGATGCCGTTGCGCTGCTTGAGCGTGAAGTCTCCGAGGATGACCTTTTCAGCGACACGAGTGACCTCCTGCACGCTGTCGGGATCGACGCCTTTCACCCATACAAAACTGTTGTTGCCACCGGCCATGAGCATGGCCTTGCGCTGCACGAAGGGCGCGACGCCGCGCAGGCCGTCGAGCCGGACGATCTCCTCGCGCACTTCCGGCGCGGTCTTCCCCTCCGTGCGCGGGATGCGCTCGATCTTGAGATGCGGATCGAAGTCCTGGAGGATGCTGGTGACCAGTCCGTTGAAGCCATTGAATACCGACATCACCACGATCAGCGCGGCCACGCCGAACATGATGCCCAGCGTCGCAAGCAGGGAAATGATATTGATGAAGCTGAAACGCTTCTTCCCGTAGAGATACCGCCGCGCGATGAATCCTTCGATCTGCATGGCTCAGTGGAAACGGATGGAACGGATGGGATTGAGACGTGACGCCAGCCACGCGGGAATGAAGGACGAGACGAAGGCCAGCGCGATGCCCGCGACTGCGACGCCCGCAAATACCTCGACGGACATGTGGATAGGCACGGTGGTCATGAAATACACGTCCTGTGGCAGGCTGAAAAAGCGCAATTCCTGCTGTGCGAGGCTGAAGGCGAACGCCAGGCCGGCACCGAGGGCCGACCCGAGCACGCCGATGGCAAGCCCCTGCATCACGAAGATGCGCCGCACGTGTTTGCGTGAGGCCCCCATGGCGAGGAGGATGCCGATATACTGTGTTTTCTCGATGACAAAAAGCAGCAGCGTGGCGATGACGTTGAAAACGGAAATCACGATCAGCGATCCCACCACGATGGGAATCAGCTGCTGCTGCAGGTCGATCCACACGAAAAGGTGATGGAACAGTGTGAACACCGAGCGCGGGTCGTATGGATAGCCGAGACGGTCCTGGATGGCGTCGACGGTTGCATCCACATCGCCGACGTCATGGACGATGACGTCGTACCCGCTGACGTTTCCCGGCAGGGCAAACAGCCGCTGCGCCGTTTCGAGCGATGTAAACACGTAGACGTCGTCGAGGTATTCGGCCATGCCTGTTTCGTACACGCCACGGATCACGCACTGCACCTTGGGCGCGTCGGCGAGATGACGGAAGTCGGTCACGCCGAGCAGCAGCATGCGATCGCCGACGCCCACACCCAGCTTGTCGGCGAGGCGGCGGCCGACGAGAAGGGAATGCCGTCCGTCGACGGGATTGAGCACATAACGACCGTCGACGATCCTGTCATGGATGCGCGAGAGGTCGGCAGCAGAGTCGTAGCCCTTGACCTTCACGCCTTCGATGTCGTCACGCGTGACCACCATTGCCTCCCGCTCGAGAAAGGGACCGACATCCGCCACGTTGGGCGTGGCGGCAAGACGTTGCCGCGCGTCTTCATCGGCAGGAACGGACTCACCGCGGAACACGCCGACGCGCACATGGCCGGAGAAGCCGATAAGGTTCGCCCGCAGTTCCCGCTCGAAGCCGTCGAGGATGGTGAAGGTGATAATCAGCGCCGCAGTGCCCACGGCCACGCTCCCGATCGCGACGGCAGTCATGAACGAGAGAAAGCGGCTGAGGTTCCGCTTGCGCAAATAGCGCAGGGCTATGAAGCGTTCAAACGACATACGGATCCGGGTCTCGGAATTTTATGCGCCGCGGTGTCGGGTTGGTATCGCCGCGGGGTCAGGTCGGCATCGCCGCGACGGCACTGCCGAATTGCAGGAGATAGGCTTGGACAAAGGCATCGAGGTCACCGTCCATCACCGCCTGCACATTGCTGGTTTCCTCGCTCGTGCGATGGTCCTTGACCATGCTGTAGGGATGGAAGACATAGGAGCGGATCTGGCTGCCCCACTCGATTTTTTTCTTGTTGTCCTCGACCGCCGCGAGGCGGCTGGCCTCCTTTTCGCGTTCAACCTGGTAGAGCCGCGACTGCAGCAGCGTCATCGCCGTCGCGCGGTTCTGATGCTGCGAGCGTTGCTGCTGGCAGGCAACAACGATACCCGAGGGAATGTGCGTGATGCGAACCGCGGTCTCGACCTTGTTCACGTTCTGCCCGCCCTTGCCGCCGGAGCGGAAGGTGTCGACCCTGAGGTCGGCGGGATTGATGTCGATCTGGATATCTTCGTCGATCTCGGGATAGACAAACACCGAGGCGAAACTGGTGTGCCGCCGCTTGGCGGAATCGAAGGGCGAGATGCGCACGAGGCGGTGCACACCGATCTCGGACTTGAGGTATCCGTAGGCGTAGGGACCCTTGACCTCGAAGGTCGCGCTCTTGATGCCCGCGCTTTCGCCCTCGAGTTCGTCCACCAACGACACCTCGAATCCACGGCGCTCGCAGTAGCGCAGGTACATGCGGTAGAGCATCTCGGCCCAGTCCTGCGACTCGGTGCCACCGGCACCGGAGTGAATGGTCACGATGGCCGTGCGGTGGTCGTCCTCGCCCGACAGCATGTTCTTGAATTCAAGGTTACCGAGCAGCTTCTGCAGTTGCTTCGCCTCCGCGGCGAGTTCGCGTTCGAGGGACTCGTCCTGCGACTCCTCTGCAAGATCGACCAGCGCGAGGAAGTCGCCTGTTTTCGTATCGACCTCGTCCCACTGCACAACCCAGTCCTTGCGCAGGGTGATGTCCTGCATGATTTTCTGGGCGGCGATATTATCGTCCCAGAAACCGTCGGTGCTGGTCCGCGCTTCGAGCTCGGCTATTTCGTGTTTCTTGTTGTCGATGTCAAAGAAACCCCCGAAGATCGTCGACACGGCTGCGGATATCTTTTCCCATTGCGAGATATTGCTCGTACATGATGTGACTCGTCTTATAATGAATGGAATGATTCGATGGAAGTGAAGCGTGTCCGCTTCGGGACGCGGGGAACGCGGAGTCGTCCACGCAGGCGGTCGTGGCGGCGGCGGCGCGGGATGACGTACTCGACGCGCGCGCGTTCAACGCGTACGGCCTGGTTGCCGATGCCCGGACTGGTCGAGAGCATGAGCACAAGAAAAAGCACGAACACAAGACGGCGCAGCGTGAAGGCGCGTGTGTCCGGGGCGTCCGCATGCAGGACCGCCGCGGTCTCAGCCATTCGGCTCCCCGTTGAAGCGCTCGTAGGCTTCGATGATGTTCATGACCAGGCGGTGTCGCACGACGTCGGTTTTTTCGAAGTACTGGAAACCCACGCCCTCGATGCCGACGAGGATGTCCTGGATCTCCACGAGTCCGCTGGTGCTGCGCGACGGCAGGTCGATCTGTGTGATGTCGCCGGTGATGATGGCGCGGGAATTGGCACCCATGCGTGTGAGGAACATCTTCATCTGCATGGATGTCGCGTTCTGGGCCTCGTCGAGAATGATGAATGCGTTGTTGAGCGTGCGACCGCGCATGTAGGCAAGCGGCACGATCTCGATGGTACGGCGCTCGACATAGCCTTTCAGCTTTTCCGCCGGCAGCATGTCGTCGAGGGCGTCGTAGAGGGGACGCAGGTAGGGATCGACCTTTTCACGGAAGTCACCGGGCAGGAAGCCGAGACTCTCGCCCGCCTCGACGGCGGGACGCGTAAGCACGATCTTCAGCACCTCGTGCTTGCGCAGCGACGCGACGGCGGCCGCAACGGCGAGATAGGTCTTGCCTGTGCCGGCAGGACCGATCGCGAAGACGATGTCGTTCGCACGGATCTTGCGCAGGTAGCTGATCTGACCGGGCGTTTTCGCCTTGATGTAATCCTTTTTCGCATAGAGGACCACATTGTCCAGTTCTTCCGGCGCGAGTTCGGGAGAGGTGCCGCTGGTCATGATGTCGATGACGGTGTGCACGTCGCGATCCGACAGTGAGTCGGTTTTGTTGACGATGAACACCAGCTCCTTGAGCACCTTCTCGATCTGGTCCACCACCGTCTCTTCCCCACGGATGAGCACGGTCTCGCCACGCGCGACGATATTCGCGTCGAAGCGTTCCTCGATGATGCGGAGATGGGTGTCGTTGAAACCGAAAAGCACCACGGGATTGGTGCCGTCGACGCGAATACGTTTCTCTCTTTCCAAAGGCGGAACCGTGCTGTTGCGGTAAACGGAAAAACCCTTACATCTTGCAATGTAAGGGTTTTTCCGAAGATTTGCGGGGTCAATCGCCTTCCCGTTCCGTCACCGTCGGTGAAACACCGCGCGGATTCCGGGAGGAACGGCGTCGGGCCGCGCCTGCTTACTTGTTGACGTTCTCGGGAGAGCTGCCGGTATCGTTGCCTCCACCCATATCCGCTTCGCGTTTCATGCGATAATAACGGCGTGCGGCGGTTTCCTCTTCCGGTGTCAGCGGCGCGGGAGCCGGGATTTTCAGGACCTGTCCCGGATGGATAATATCCGGATTCTTGATCTGGTCACGGTTTTTCTGCCAGATCTTCGGCCACTTGAACGCGTCGCCGTAGATGTCCGGTTTCTTGGCGATGTTCCAGAGGCAGTCGCGGTCCTTCGACCAGGTACCCACAGTGTAGCTCTTTTCGGCTCTGCTGAGCGTGTCACGCAGTGTGGCGATGTTCTCGCCGATGCGCTGCACGCGATCGTAGAAGGCCGGAAGCAGGCTGATCTTGTTGGCGGCAAGATTCTTGTACTCCTCTTCCGCCTCGTCGACCTCACCCTTGCGTGCGAGCAGGTCCATCGGGGAAAGACGGAGCAATTCGGCAATCTTGTTTTCGAGACGCTTCAGACGGGCCTCATAGGCATCGACGTCCTGACGCGTGGCACCGACAAGGGCGTAGAGTTCGTCAACGCACTTCTCGTAATCGTCCTGTTTCTGCTTGAGGACGCGGGCCTTCTCCTCAAGCTGCTGGTCGAGCGCGGCCTGCTGCCGCTTCAAGTCGGAAGACCGCTTCTCGAGCGTCGAGATTTTCTGCGCGGCTTCTTCTTCGGTCATTTCTTCCTGGGCAAGCAGTGTACTGCCCGCCATGAAGAACAACCCCAGCGCGATGGTGAGCACGGAAATTCTATTCCATTTCATTTCTTTTCTCCTCGCTATTGGATTTGTTTTCTAGACGTGACAGTGATCAATTGCCCTGCCAATTGGCCAGGCGCTGCTTGACAAGTTCCTTGTCTTTCGCGCACTGCTCCAATTTCGCTTCCTGTGCGGAAATTTGGCGGTCGATGGTGCCGATCTGCGACTGCTTCGTCTGGATCGACGACTCAAGGGCACTGATCTCGCGCTCCAGTTCGGTGATGCGCGCGAGCTGCTCGGGTGTGGCGTACGATGTGCAACCGGTGAGGAAGGATCCGCCGGCAAGTATCGTCACAGCACAGAGGAGCACCACAGAATTCCGGAGTTTTCTCATAATAGTCTCCTTCGCGGTGATAAGTTAAAGTAACAGGTTAGACTCAAGGGTTAAGTGCATATATCTCAATAATAACAAGAATATGCGCGTTTGTCAAGAAAAAGAACGTGAAAAGTCTACAAACAACACGATTCTGACGTGATCGGCCTTTCCTCCTCCGTGATCACGGCAGTCTGTGAGACGTCAACTTCTGCATGTTCGAAGAAGAGCAGACTGTGCAGCACGTCTTCGGCTTCGGCAAGCGTCTCGGGTTTCATGAGTATGTTGCGCATCTGTCGGCTGTTGGGCACGTATTTGAGATACGCGATATAATGCTTGCGCATCTCCAGCACCGCGCGCCGTTCGCCTTTGATCTCCACGGCCATGCGCAGGTGACGAAGGGCGGTGGCGATACGTTCGGAAAAATGCACGGGTTCCGGCATACGGCCGGTCTCCATGAAATATTTTGTTTCGCGGAAGATCCACGGGTTCGCGATGGCGCCACGGGCGATCATCACGTGATCGCAGCCGCTTTGCTCGAAGGCGCGTGCGGCGTCCTGAGGCGTCATCACCCCACCGTTGAGCACAACGGGAATGGAAACCGCGTTTTTGATCTTCGGAATCCAACTCCAGTCGGGATCGCCGCTGTGTCCCTGCTGCCGCGTGCGGCAATGCACGGTCAGCGCGCGAATACCCACGTCCTCGAGCATTTTCGCAAGTTCGACGATACGAATGGAATCCACATCCCAGCCGAGACGGGTTTTCAGCGTGACCGGCACTCGTACGGCGTCGACGATCACGCGTGCCATCTCGACCATGTACGGCAGGTCGCGCAGCAGTCCCGCTCCGGCACCACGGCCCGCGACTTTCTTCACCCAGCAGCCGGCGTTGATATCAAGGAGGTCAGGCTCCTCTTCTTCGACGATGCGGGCGGCGCCCAGCATGGTGTCGAGGTTGCCGCCGTAGATCTGTATGCCGACAGGACGCTCGTCCTCGCGGATGATCATTTTCTGGCGGGACTTCGTCGGCTTGCTGCTGCGCACCAGACCGTCGGCGTTGACGAATTCGGTGTATACCACGTCGGCGCCGAATTCCCGGCAGATTTTACGGAAGGAGATGTCGGTGACGTCCTCCATCGGAGCGAGAAAAAGTCCCTTGGTGACACCGAGTGATTCGAAAAGATCCATGATTCCTGTTTCTTGCTAAACCCGTCTCACGCAGTCTATATACGCCTGAACAGTTCGCCGCGCCGTTTGATTCCAGCTGAAGCGTCTGACCTGTTCGCTGCCTTTTTGAATAAGAACACGGCGTAAAATAGCATTTTCCGCGATTTCCTTCAAGACAGAGGAAAATACTTCGCTATTTTCCGGATCGAAGAGAAGCGCCGCGTCGCCGACCACTTCGGGCAGCGAACTTCGATCGGAGCAGCAGACGGGCACGCCGTGGCGCATGGCGTCAAGTGGAGGCAGCCCGAAGCCCTCGTACAGCGAGGGATGCACGTAGGCCAGCGCAAACGCGTACAGCGCGGAAAGCTCACTCGTGTCGACGTAGTCGAGAAACACGACGTCGGACGCGATACCGAGCGACGTCGCCAGATCCTCGTGCCCGTATCGCGGATCGCGCTTTCCCGCCACGGCGAGTTGCACGCCGTCGAGCGCGCCCTCGCTGCGCGCGGCGGCAAACGCACGAAAAAGATGGGAGAGTCCTTTATACGGGTCGTGCCGGCCGACGTAGAGAAGGTACCGCCCCTCGCGCAGGACCGCGGCATGCGCCGGCGCCAGCGGCGCCCCGGTCACTTCCAGGGTCGGTGCAAGGGGAACCACGGTCACCCGTGTTTCCTCTGCGCCGAGCAGACGGAGGATGTCGCCGCGGCTGTGCGCGCTGTCGGTGATCACCGCTGCGCTGCGACGCGCGGCATGCCGCGCCCAGGCGCGGAACACGGGCAGCAGACGCACTTTGAGAGAACGCGGAATGAACTCGGGATGGACCAGCGGAATCAGGTCATGGATGGTGCAGACGAGGGGCACGGGACAGCGCAGGGGAACGAGAAAATCCGGCGTGTGCAGCAGGTCATAGGCACCGCGACGAAGCAGCGTTGGCAGGTGCCATTGATGCGAGGCACGGAAAAAATCCCCGTCGCGCACATCCGCAGTGAGCCGTGCGATGTCGTCCTCGCTCGCGGCGGAATGGATGCCGGAGGGAACGTAGAGATGGAGATCCACTTCGTCGCGGAAGTCCCGCACAAGCGCGCACAGCAGATGCCAGCTGTACTCGCCGATGCCCGAACGATGCGGCGTCAACGCATGCGCGTCGAACACGACCCGCAGCCGGCTCTCAGCCATCGATATGCGCGGTGAGAATGTCGGCGATCAACGCGCTCGCCGTGCCGTCGCCGTAGGGATTGTGTCCAGTGGCCATGGCGGCATAGGCCGCGGGGTCGTCGAGAAGTTCGCTGACGCTGGCGACGATGCGTTCGCGGTCCGTGCCCACGAGCCGCGCCACGCCCGCTTCGACGCCTTCGGGACGCTCGGTGACCTCGCGCATCACCAGGACGGGCTTGCGCAGCGACGGCCCCTCTTCCTGGATGCCGCCGGAGTCGGTGAGCAGCAGCACCGAGCGATCCATCAGCAGCAGGAGCTGTTCGTACCGTACGGGCTCGAGAAGGTGGATGCGCGGCTGGCCTGCGAGGATGCGGCCCACGGCCTCGCGTACGTTGGGATTGGGATGGACGGGATAAACGATCTCCACGTCCGGATATTTCTCGATGACGTCGCGCATGGCGTGCAGCATACGGTCGAACGGGTCGCCGAAGCTTTCGCGCCGGTGCGCGGTGACGGTGATGAATCGTCCCTCGCCGCGC
This sequence comes from Bacteroidota bacterium, assembly GCA_018224415.1. GTDB lineage: Bacteria > Bacteroidota > Ignavibacteria > SZUA-365 > SZUA-365 > SZUA-365. The sequence continues at coordinate 8,451 of JAGTUZ010000166.1, forward strand.
ATGAGACGTCCAGCCACGTCCTCGTCAAGCCCTGCCTCGACCAGCAGCGCGCTGCGGCGTGCCGCTTCCCATTCATCGAGCATCGCGCGTCCCAGCAGCAGCGCATCGACCACGGTATTGCCGGTGACAAACACCGAGGCATCCGCCCTGCCCTCGCGCAGCAGATTCTCCTGCGCGAGCCGCGTGGGCGCAAAATGGAAGTCCGTCAGTGACGCGGTGAGCGTGCGGTTCATCTCCTCGGGGAAAGGCGAGTACCGGTCGAACGTGCGCAGACCGGCCTCGACATGTCCGACCTTGATCTTCTGATAAAACGCTGCCAGCGCACTCGCAAACACCGTGGTGGTGTCACCCTGCACCAGCAGCACGTCGGGACGCAGCTCGTCGAGCACCGTGCGCATCTTCGTCAGCACTGCGGCGGTGATATGTTCGAGCGTCTGGTTGTGCACCATGACGTCGAGGTCAACGTCCTCGCGGATGTCGAAAAAGCGCGTCACCTGCCTGAGCAGCTCCCTGTGCTGCGAGGTCAGGCACACCGACACGCGGAAGCGCTCCGGCAATGATTGCAGGCGACGAATGACAGGGGCGAGCTTGATCGCCTCCGGCCTCGTCCCGAACGAAAAAAGGACATGTATTATCCGTGCTTCATCATTCTTCATTTGTCATCTGTCATTTGTCATTCTTCATTTGTCATTCTTCATTTGTCATTCTTCATTTGTCATCTGTCATCTGTCATTCAATATAGAGTTTCCACATCCCCGTCATCCTGCAGCAGGACGCGGATCTCCGCGCGCAGCCGCTCCACCTCGGCTTGATAGGATTCCTGTTGCTCCGGCTGGCAGCTGCGGCTCTGGAAGCGGCGGAACGCCAGGCGCGTGGCGATTTGCACGTATTGCTTGCGGTCCACCACCGGCGAGAGCCAGCCGACCAGTTTGCGCTTGTTGGTGTAGGGCAGGTATTGCAGATGCGTGACGGGGATGAGGCCCGACTCGGACTCCTCGGTCAGTTCGCTGATGAGCAGCCGGTTTTCCGCCAGCAGCGCCAGTTGCACGATAACAACGATGACGATGAGACTGAGCACGATGAAGAGCACACCGAGACCGGCCGCGGCGGGATTGTTGATGGACACGGAGAAATTCCAGAAGAAATGCATGCCCATGGCCATTGCAAGGCCGAGCAGGCGCAGCGGTACGCGCCGGGCGGGAGGCCCGAATTTCGTCAGTCCCATGAACGCACCGAAAATCCCCGTGGCCATTGCATGCATCACGGCCGTGAACAGCGTGCGGATGACAACGAGGAACACCCATTCCCCCGCCGTCGAGGCGCCGAGGAAATACATGAAGTTCTCCGTCATGCCGAAACCCAGTCCGATGGCCATGCCATACACCGCACCGTCGGTGATATTGTCGAAGCGGCGGTCGCGCACGGTCCAGAACAGGAACAGTCCCTTGGTCAGCTCCTCGGTAAACGGCGCGATGTAGACGGCGTCGTGGAATTCCGACGTACCGAGGGTGGTCGACAGCGTGATGCTGAATACAATGCCGAAGAAAATCGCACCCAGTGCACCCCAACCGAAATGAAGCAGCAGCAGGCCGACGGGTTCGCGGTCATAGCGGTCCATCAGCCAGACGCCCCAGAGATAGAGCAGCATGGGCACGAGAGCAAAAAGCAGTGATGCGAGGGCAAGCATGGACGTCTCCGGATCGACACGGCCGGCGACCGATACGGCCTGACAGGGCGCGCTGCGCCTGTGGGCGGACTACGCGCAGGTGAATGAGAGGCGGTCGTTCAGGAAGGAAAATACGGATCACTCGTCAGAATTACGACCGTTTTCTTCCTCGAGGCGCGTCAGACGCACACGAAGGACGCGTCGTTCCTCCGCCTCGAGCACCTCGATCCTGGTATGCTGATGCGTGATACGGTCACCCGACACGGGGATGCGGCCGAACAGCTTGGTGACAAACCCCCCCACGGTGTCGTAATCCTCGCTCTCGGGAATGCCCACCGGTGAAAAGCTGTTGAAATCCGAAATGTTGACCATGGCTTCGACCTCGATACCTCCTCCCGGCAGCAGGACATAGCTGCTTTCCTCCTCGTCGTACTCGTCACGGATGTCGCCGACGATTTCCTCGAGAATGTCCTCCATCGTGATGATTCCCTCGGTGCCGCCGAACTCGTCCACCACAATGGCCATGTGCAGGCGTTTGAGCTGGAACTCCCGCAGCAGCTCGGAGATGGGTTTGGTCTCGGGCACGATGTAGGCCGGACGCACGATGTCCTGCAGGATGATCAGGTTGTGATGCTCGATCAGGCTCAGCACATCCTTCGCATAAATCACGCCGATGATGTTGTCGAGCGACTCCTCGTACACCGGCATGCGTGTGAAGCCTTCCTCGAGGATGAGCTTGAGAATTTCGGATGGGGACATCCCCACATCCACGCCGATGATGTCGGTACGGGGAATCATGATTTCCCGCGCCGTGGTGTCGGTGAACTGAAAAATGCTTTCGATCAGCTCGTGCTCGGTGCGGTCGAGCAGCCCGGTCTTTGCGCCGTCTTCGAGGATGTCCATCAGGTTTTCCTCGGTGGTGACGCTTTCGCGGAAGCTGGCAGCGCCGCTGAAAGGACGCAGCAGCAGATTGGCGATGCCCGTGAGCAGGCGCTGCGGCAGGTGCAGCAGGCGCACGAGAAAGGACATTCCCCCGGACACGCGCAGCACCATCGCCTCGGCATACCGCTCGCCAAGCGACTTGGCAAACAGATGGACCATGACCAGGAAAACGCCGGTCAGGACGAAGGCGATGACGGCGAAGCCCACGGGCTGCAACAGATCGAACAGCCAGGCCTGCCGGGCCATGCCGGCAAGCTGCGCCGCCCAGTGCCGCACATACGGAGTAATGATGAAGCTGGAAAAGATGATCAGAAACAGCGTGGCGATCTGCGTGGCTCCCTGCACGCTTTCGTCACGATCCTTGAGCCGCAGCGCGCGCGCCGCGCGGTCGCGTTCGTCGTCCCCGCCCTCACCGTCCTCAAGTCCCTCGAGCCGATTGCGGGAAGCGGACGCAATAGCAAACTCCGCGACAGTGATCACGGTCGCGGCGACAAGCGAAGCGAAAAAGAGTAAGGCATCAAAGGCCGGACTGCCGGTCATGACGGATGTTCTCCGCCATGCAGGATGGCGTGTCGGGGAGGGCTATGACTGGGAGGCTCCATAGGGCATCGGTCATGACGGAAACAGGCATGCCGCGCATGCCTGCCCGAATCGTCCCGCCTGTAGCGGGACGGGAGAACCGAAATTATCCCAGGCTGTGAATGAACTTCGCGAGCTTGGACTTCCTGTGCGCGGCC
>JAGTUZ010000167.1 GCA_018224415.1 Bacteroidota bacterium
ATCGTAAAGGGCAATCCCCCGGGCCCGGCATGCGGGCGCGAGGGTCCCTTGACTCGGGGGTCCCTTCGTTTTCGTGGTGCCCTTCCTTACGATGGAGGGTATATCAAACGAGGGATGCGGAAACCGCATCCCTCGTGAAGGTGAGTCGTTTGGGGGAAATCAGCGGAGGATCTGCATCACGCGGCTGCCGACGATGGAGGTGCCGTCGAACAGGCGGTAGATGTAGGTGCCGGGACGCAGGGCGGAGGTGTTCAACCGCAGTTGCGTGGCGGCGGGGGCGATGCGTTCACTGTGCCGCAGGCGGCCGGTCAGGTCGTAGACGCGCAGGCTGCGCTCGCGCGGGGAGGCGGCGAAGGGAATGACGGTGGAGGCGGTCACAGGATTCGGATAGTTCTGTCCGATACCGAGATCCGCGATCGCTCCGTCGAACTCCGCCGAGGTGATCATGCCGTGGAACCACTGCCAGGTCAGCTTCATGATCTCGGCGCGGACCGCCGGATCGGAAACCAGCTCGAGGCCGAAACCGAGATACACCGACTTGTAGTCGTTTTTCGCGCCGCGTACGGCGGCGGGGAGGGCCGGATCGTTGTTGTAGAAGGCGATTGTCGTGCCCTCGGGGGTGGGACGGATCTGGTCGGGATAGAAGTACGGCGTGCCCTGGGTGTTGCTGCCGTAGACGTTGGTCAGCGTCGAAGGTGACACGCCACCAAACAGGATCTCCGCCGGGACAAAGGAGATCGAGGCGTTGGTCGGACCGCCGTCATTGGTGAAATTCGAGAAAAGGTAGGTGCGGTAGAAGGCGCGTGCCACGGAGGTGCCGTGTCCGTTGGGGTCGAACACATCCCAGCCGAGATCCTGTCCGGCCACGAACAGGTTGGCGCCTTCGCCCATCTTGCCCATCATCGCGCGGGCGAACACGTCGGTCAGCGCGGGGAAGGCCCAACCGGCGTTGTAGTACACATGCCGGACTTCGTCAAGCATGCCCGCGTCGAAGGCGCGCATGAAGGTGCTGAGAGGCACGACGGCATGCGTCGTGCTGCCGGCGAGCACGAGGCCGGCGAGATAGGCGTCCTGGAAATCGGAGGCCTTCGTGCCGTCGTCGGCGCCCCAGGCGTTGTCGTTGTTGACCACGAGGTCGGTCACACCGGTGATCACGCCGGCACCGAAATGCTGTGCCGTCAGTTCGGGATCGTCGAGCGATTCCATCGACAACATGCCCTCGGCGATGCCGGGATCGGCACCGACGTTGAACGTCATCATTACCGGAATGCTGCCGCCGGCGGGCACGGTGACATCGGTCTCGCCCGAGGCCGGCGCACCGTCGATGGTGTAGGACGCGCTCCAGTCACCGGGCGTCTGCGCGGAGAGCGCCAGGCGCACCTGCGCGTCGGCGGAGCCGAAGTTGATGATGCGGCCGTTGAAGTCCGATGGCTGGTTGGCGCTGCCTTTTTTGAACTGCGTGTCTTCCGCCACCAGTTCGACATCCGGAAGCAGCGACACGGCGGCGTTCAGGACTTCCTTGCTGCCGTCGAGCTGCGCGAAGACCACGGCGTGGATGCGGGTGGTGTCCCAGACGGCCACGTCGGGATCATAGGTCCAGGTCAGTTCGACTGACTCCCCGACGGCGGCAGGAGTGAACGCCTCCCCGCCCGGGGTGTTGAGAAACCGGCGGAAGACGTTGGGGAATTCCTTTTCGCCATTGGTGCCCGGCGCCGAGGCATAACTGATTTCGCTTTCGATCACAAGCGCGCGTACCCGCAGGTTCGCCGAAGGGACCGGTCCCACGCTGGTGAACGTCGCATGCACGGTGCGCTGGGCACCGTTCGAACTTTCGCGCAGGCGGATGCGCAGCGGGGAGGAGGTCGCTGACGTGCGGTCGAGCATGTCCTGCGACACGTTGGAAGGGCCGCCCTGATACTGGTTGCCCTGCATGACCATGTCCGGCACGCCGGTCACGCCATAGTACGACACACGCGCGGCGACGTCTTCCTTGTTGTAGGCGTTCATCGGGTCGCGGCCGGGCCATACCGTGTGATAGGCGACGTGGATGTAATTGCCCTTGTTCTTCGAGCGAATGTTCTGGTCGAAGATCGGGTTCTGTGAAGCACAGGGAGGACAGGACGCATTGGTGAAATGCTCGAACAGCACGATTTTCCTTGCCTGGGCATGCGTCTCCTGCACAGAAAGCAGCAGCAGGGGAAGCAGCGCGCCGAGCACGATGGACAGAAGCACTCGTCTCATACGAAACCTCGTTGGATGCGTGGAATGGACATTCATGGCCAAGAAAAAGAAAGTGAGGAAAAATCCTCACTTCTTCAATACCGAACGCAATGGAGTACCGCCACAACACGCATGCGGCGCGCCGCCGCTAGCGAACCGGCGTCAGACGATACCCCTTCGCGCGGAGCAGGGAGAGAATGCCGCCTTCACCACCGAAGTGTCCCGCCCCGAGCGCGAAAAACGACGGCGTTTCTTTCGCGATCTCGAGAATGCGGGGGATCCAGATCTGGTTGCGCTGCGTGAGCAGCGCGTCGTCGTAGCGCCCGTATTCGATGCCGGAGTCCACCATGAAGTCATGGAGCTGCTCGACGTCGGCGGAGAGATAACAGTCGCGCAGCAGGGCGAAGGCGGCGCGTGTGCTGTCCATGTCGTGCAGCATGGCAAGCACCATGTCCGCCTGCTCGGACAGGGGAATCGCACTGAAGGCAGCGAGCTGCTCTGCCGGCGTTTCCAGACCAATGACCTCTTTTTCCTGTTCGCGTGCCATGGCCATGAACACTTCCTCGTAGGATTTCGGCTGGCATTCCAGCACTTTTCCAATCAGGAGTCCGAAGAGGAATAATGGACGAATATTGTTCATGGGTTTGATCTGTACACCCACGGAGTCGGCGAACCAGCGGTCGAGAAAGGAAAAATCCTCGGGAGAATAGAGATCCTCCAGCGTGCTGTCACGTGGCATGAAGGAGACATGTCCCATTTCCACGAGCAGGCGCGGGTCGTCGAGATCGAGTTCGAGCACGACCTGTTTCGTTTCCTGCACCGCCGCGACCAGCGTATCGCTGATCACCATGTCTTTGGGACAGATCGCATGGATGGTCCCGTAGAGGTAGGACGGTGCGGGGAGATCCTTTCCCTCGAGCTTCCAGAGCAGGGACTGGGCGTCAGCCCCCGGCGCGCACGTTATCAGGAGCGCAAGCAGGATAAGGGAAGAACGGAGGGTACGGCCGAGAGGGTTCAAGAACATGGTTTGCATGCGATATGAGGAATCAGGGATGAATGCCGTGCGAATGCTCATGGGATGCGTAACACGAATCCCTGGAAACCCTGCTCCTTGAGAAGTCGGAGCTTCCAGTTTGCGGCTTCCTCGGTTTCGTAATCACCAACGACGATGCGGTGGACGAGCTTTCCGGCGACCGTGGCCATTTGCACGTACGCGTTGTCGATGCCTGCGGCCCTGAGACGGTCGAGATGATGGATGAGGTTCTCCATGTGTTCGAAGGAAGCGATCTGCACGGCGAAGCCAGTCAGGGCGGCGCGTTCGATGTTCACCGCAAAAAACTCCGTGTTGCCGCGATCCTTGGAGTGGTCGGGTCTGCTGTCGAGGTCGAGGACTTCCACCTTGACCCGTGCCGTTCCACTTTTTATCATGTCGATCTGCGCGGCGGCGCCGCGTGAGAGGTCGATGATGCGTCCCCGCACATGCGGACCGTGATCATTGATGCGCACGACCACGCTTTTTCCATTGGCGAGATTGGTGACACGCACTTTCGCGTTCAGCGGAATGGTCTTGTGCGCGGCGGTCAGCGCCCACATGCTGAACACCTCACCGCTCGATGTCTTGCGTCCGTGGAACGTCTTGCCGTAGTACGATGCGACGCCCGTCTGCGCGTAGCCGACGTCGATCTGCGCAGCGGCAGCGGCCGGCAGCAACACCGTGGCGAGGAAAAGGAACAGGGCCGTCGTTCGTACGGTCATGGATTTCGGCTCGATTCGTGCGAGTTTCCGTCGTTGAAGATAGGCAAATGTCACGAATATTCCGGATATTGCATGCATCTCGCGCAACCAGTCCCATGAAACGCATCACAGGATCACGACGCCAATGACGAAGAAACGGCATCCCGTCAGCAGCGCTCCCCGCAGTGCGGGCAGGACCGGCGCCGCGGTGCTGATCGGCGGCGGTGTATTGTTCGTGCTGGCGATAGTGTACGCCATCGGTGGCTTCTCCTGGCTGTCGGACGACGGGCGCGCCACGACGCGCGACGAACGGCCGCATGGCACGACGGACATCCCCTCGGAAAAGTGGCTGCAGCG
>JAGTUZ010000168.1 GCA_018224415.1 Bacteroidota bacterium
CGGGAAGGACGTTAGGACGGAAGGGACCCCCGCGCCCCAGCGCGGGCGTGTTTCGCTGAGAACGTTGCGTCCAACACGGCGCGCTGGAGCGCGCCGTCCCCAGGCACCGCCTTTCCGCCTTTCCGCCTCCCCGCCTCCCCGAAACAACCAAGCCCCCGACTTGCGCCGGGGGCTTGGTCATATACGACAAAAGCGACCGATTATCCCTGGGCTTCCTTCTTGCTGATGGCGTCGACGACGGCGATGGCGATCATGTCGACGATCTCCTTGATTTCCGAGCCACGCTGCAGCACGTGGACGGCCTTGGCCATGCCGTTGAGGATCGGTCCGACCGGCTGCAGTCCGCCGATGCGGCTGAGCAGCTTGTAGGAAATGTTGCCGGAGTTCAGATCGGGGAAGATCAGCACGTTGGCGCCGCCCTTGAGCGTGCTGAAGGGGAAGGTGCCTTCGATGATTTCAGGTACGACCGCTGTGTCGGCCTGCATCTCGCCGTCGACCATCAGGTCCGGACGACGCTCGCGCACGATCTTGAGGGCCTTCTGCATTTTCAGCGACGAGGCCTCGCGATTGCTGCCGAAGTTGGAGTAGGAGAGCAGTGCAACGCGCGGCACGACGTCGAATTTCTCCGCCAGCTCTGCCGCCTGCAGGGTGATGTCTGCGACGTCCTCGGCCGTCGGGTCGATGTTGACCGTTGTGTCGGCGAGGAAGTATGGCTGGTGCCTGCGATCGGAGAGCATGTACAGGCCGGATACCTTGCTGTACCGTTCGTCGTGCCCGATGATCTCGAGCGCGGGGCGGACGGTGTCAGGATAATGCGAGGTGTAGCCGGAAATGAGCCCGTCCGCATCTCCCATGTGCACCATCATGGCGCCGAAGTAATTGCGCAGCTTGTAGATGGCCTTGCGCGCGCCGTACATGGTCATGCCTTTGCGCTGGCGCAGGCGATAGAGTTCCGCGGTGTATTCCTCGAGACGCGGCGATTCTTTCGGATGAATGATCTCGACGCCCTCGAGGTCGATGCCGTGCTCTTCCGCGAGCGCCCGGACCTCGGATTCCTTGCCGAGAATGATCGGTTGCGCGATGCCCTCATCGATCGCGACACGGGCGGCCTTGAGCACGCGGTGTTCGTCACCCTCCGGAAGCACGATGCGCTGCGGCTGTCGTGAGGCCTTCGCGTACATGTGCGCGATGATCGGCTGCGTGCGTCCCATGCGAATGTCGAGCTGCGTGCGGTAATCGTCGAAATCCGCGATCGGAAGACGTGCCACGCCGGTGTCCATCGCCGCCTTCGCAACCGCCGGCGCCACCCAGGTCAGCACGCGCGGGTCGAAGGGCTTGGGAATAATGTATTCAGGTCCGAAACTCATCTCGGTCACGCCATAGGCACGCCTGACCACGTCGGGCACCTCCTCCTTCGCCAGATCGGCGAGGGCGTGGGCGGCGGCCTGCTTCATTTCCTCGTTGATGGCCGTGGCACGCACGTCCAGGGCTCCGCGGAAGATGAAGGGGAAGCCCAGCACGTTGTTGACCTGGTTGGGATAATCGCTGCGTCCCGTGGCCATGATCACGTCGTTGCGCGCGGCCAGGGCGTCTTCGTAGGTGATTTCCGGATCCGGATTGGCCATGGCGAAGATGATCGGATTATCGTTCATGCTGCGCACCATGTCCTGAGACACGCATCCGCCCTTGGAAAGGCCGAAGAACACGTCGGCGCCCTTCATCGCATCATCGAGGGAGCGGGCGTCGGTTTCGGCGGCCATGTCTTCCTTGAACTCGTTCATGTGGTCGGTACGGCCCTTGTAGATCACACCAGCCGTGTCGCACATGATCACGTTTTCCTTGCTGACGCCGAGACTGATGTGGAACTTCGCGCAGGCGATGCCCGACGCTCCCGCGCCGTTGTACACGACCTTGAGCTTGCTGATATCCTTGCTGCCCAGTTCCACCGCATTGAGCAGCGCGGCGCCGGAAATGATCGCCGTGCCGTGCTGGTCGTCGTGAAAGACCGGGATGTTCATCGTACGCTTCAGCTCATCCTCGATGTAGAAGCAGTCGGGACCCTTGATGTCCTCGAGATTGATGCCACCGAAGGTGGGTCCGAGCACCTGGCAGGTGCGGATGATTTCATTGATGTCCTTCGTGTCGAGTTCGATGTCAAACACGTCAATGTCGGCGAAGGTTTTGAACAGCACCCCCTTTCCCTCCATCACCGGTTTGCCGGCCTCGGGACCGATATCCCCAAGTCCCAGCACGGCCGTGCCGTTGGAGATTACAGCGACGAGATTGCCTTTCGCCGTGTACTCATACGCGAGCTCGACGTCTTTTTCGATTTCGCGGCAGGGCTCGGCCACGCCGGGCGTGTAGGCCAGAGAGAGGTCGCGCTGTGTCGCGCATGGTTTCGTCGTGATGACTTCGATCTTGCCCTTGCGTCCCATGCTATGATACTCGAGGGCGTCTTCCTTCCTGATTTTCATGGAGAAACTCCGTTGATGAAGTGCAGGTGTCTTGAGAAGGACTGTGCGAATGTGTCCAAACAGGAATGTAGTAAAAATGGCGGTGCGAAAAAACGGATAACGAGTTCCGGTATGTCGTGAATGCGGCGAGCGTGCGTGACGTGACGTCCGCGGGTGCGGACCGTGCGGGATCCTACGGCGCCGGCAGGTGGGTACGGATGGCCGTGACGACGTCGCCGGGCACGATGCCGCGCAGGCAGGCGAAGTGGCCTTCGGGACAGCGGTCGCGTCCGATGTGCGAACAGGGACGGCAGCGAAGGCCTTCGACTTCGAGCACGACGGATGATGCATGGTAGGGAAAGAACCCGAATTCCCGTACCGTCCCACCGAACAACGCAACAACCGGACGGGACATGGCCGTGGCCATGTGCATGAGTCCGCTGTCGTTGGCCACCACGACGCGGCAATACTCCATCGCCGCGGCGGTTTCCATGAGTGTCAGGCGTCCGGTCAGATCCGTGATGTGCTCCGGAGCCAGGCGGGCAATCGCAGCGGCCGCCTCGTGATCGGCGGTGCCACCCAACAGAAGCAGGCGTTCCCCCTCTGCAACCAGGAGACGGGCGAGCCCCACGAAATGCTCCGCCGGCCAGCGTTTGGTGAAATGCATGGCTCCGGGACAGAGCCCGACCGACGGCCGCGCCGGATCGGCGCCGGCCGCCCGCAGCTTCAGGCGCGCCGACAGACGCGTCCCATCGTCCGGATACAGTCGCGGACCCTCCGCGTCCGCTTTGACACCGTACCGTGCTGTGGTCTCCATGTATCGTTCGGGCACGGGAACGATCTCCCGGTAGGTGTTCCATTTGAAACGGTACAACAGCAGCCGGCGCACGCCGCGCTTGCGGATGATGTGAACATTGCTGCTCAGCCCGTTGCGGATGGTGCGGCTGCGGAAATTGTTATGCAGATCGAATACGGCGTCGTAGCGCTCAGACATGAGCGCCAGATTCAGCGCGCGTAGACCCGCGCGTCCTTCCGCGGTGTCGAGCAGGTGCAGGCGGTCAATGTGGGGATTGCCCGTCAGCAGTTCGCCAAACTCCCTGCGCGTGACCATGTCGACCAGACACTCCGGAAAGCGGCGCTTGATCGCGCGCAGCATCGGCGTGGCGAGGATGACGTCGCCGATGGAACTGAGACGGAGAACAAGGACCTTGCGAAGGCTCGGTTCGGACATGGGGTGTTGCGATGGATGGATGCGACGGTACCGTTGCAACGGCAAGCACGGAACAATTGCCGCGGCGGGCGTGCCGGCACCGGCTTCAATGTACGAAAAAGCGGGATGGCGATGGAGCAGGCGTGACGATGGAGCAGGCGTGACGATGGAGCAGGGTGAGCGTCCGCATTGCCGTACGTGGAGGGATTGACTATCTTTCTTTGCCCGCTATCATTCAGAACGACGGACATATGGTACAACAGAAGTTCGAACATCTCGACCGCCCAACGGTGCAGGAACTGGACGCCATTTTGGGAGAAC